>NZ_DAIK01000126.1:10231-19137 GCF_002496085.1 Methanosaeta sp. UBA458
GCCAATCGATGGTGATTGGAGATGAACCTGACCGCAGAGTCCTTGGGGTAGCCCCGGTCCACCAGATACCTCGCCTCCTCCAGGGCTTTTGCCGTTTTTGCTTTTATCGCTTCTCTATTCCAGCCTTCGCCGACAGTCTCACATCCTGGTACAGATCCCGACCATACGAGTCCACTGCCACTACCATGGGACCAAGATCTTCGGCCTCCAGCTCCCAGATGGACTCCGCCATCCCCAGCTCCGGGAAGTGAACAGCACGAATCCGAAGCTGTGATGCAGCCGCCGCACCGCAACCCCCTGGATAGGCAAGATAGACTGCTCTATTCAAGAACGGCTCTCCTGGCAGGCCTCCTTTGCCGATTATGGCCTTCACCCCTAAAGCCAGAATCTCATCGGTATAGCGTGCCATTCGGCCGCTGGTGGTAGGCCCGGCAGAGATGACAGAATCATCCTGAATGATGGGGCCGCAATGATAGAGCGCCGCTCCCTCTAAAGGTACTGGGCTGCCCTGGCGACGGATCAGAGCATGGGCTTTGTCCCGAGCGGTGAACACCTTGCCCTTCAGAAATACTATATCACCAGCGTTTAGCTTTTTCACATCCTCCTGGCAAAGGGGGGTATGGAGATGAAATATGGTCATAAAATCACCTCGGTAGCGCTTCTGTTTGCCCAGCACTGGAAGTTTATGGCCACCGGCAGGGAGGCGGTATGGCATAGAGCCTTCTCGATTCTCAGGCCGAGGACGGTGGTGTCCCCGCCCAGGCCCATGGGGCCGATGCCCAGGTTGTTCAGCCTCTTCATGAGGCTCTCTTCAAGCTTTTTTATCTCTTCAGGTGAGGTGGTAAGGGTGATGCTGCGGTCGGCTCTCTGGGAGGATTCCTGAGAATATGGCTGGATGCGGTGCATATTGAGGAGAGCGTGCTTGGCCAGCCGGGCGGCCAGATCGAAGCTGCCGCCGATCCCTATTCCCAGGAAAAGGGGTGGACAGGCATTGGCTGCCCTTTCCCTGACCGCATCGACGATGAACTCCATTGGATCGTCTGCCGGATTGAGCATCATGACGAGGCTCATGTTCTCAGATCCCGCTCCCTTGGGAAAAGCAGTTATGCTCAGGCTCTGGCCACGGGCCTGGTCCAGGATGATGTCCGGCATCCCGGGACCGGTATTGTCCTTGCTGTTCTCTCTTGTTAAGGGATCGACGGCATTGGGCCGTAGAGGTATCTGAGATGTTGCTCTCCTCACTCCCTGAGCTATGGCCTCCTGAAGATCGAAGTCCAGGTGCAGGTCTTGGCCCATCAGAACATGAAATATGGCCAGGCCCGTATCCTGGCAGATGGGCAGGCCTCTTGATCCGGCAAGGCTAACATTGTCCAGCATGAACTGAAGCTGAGAGCGGGCCAGGGGATTGGTCTCCCTTTCAAGCCCTTCTTTTATTCTCTCCAAGACCCAGGGAGGAAGAGAGGTTTCCGCTCGATATAGGGCGCGAACGGTGGCGTCTGTCACCTGAGTGCTAGTGATCATCTGATTCTCACCCATCTTTTACCCTTCCAACTTCTTGCCCTTCTTTCCCGGCTCGATCTTGATGGGTTTGGACTGCTCGGGAAGGACAAGCCGGGTGACCTTACCCAGAGCCCTCTCCATGGCATCCTTATGCAGGTCTCCGGAGGTGTGGATGCCCCCCGGACCTCCCCTCACTGCGCGACATGGATACTGCTGGCAGAATAGGCCGGTGAGGGATGGTGCCTCAGCCACAGTCTTCCCCACTATGTCTGTGGCGGCATGCCATGTCGCTCCGCAGGGGGAGCCGCGCAAGACGCGCACGCCGCTGATCTTACCGTCCTTTGTCTGGACCTCTAGCTCCGGTTTTCCCAGCTTTTTCGCGAACTGGTCGATCGCCGGGACGCCGCATTCCTCCAGGGTGCAGCAGATCTCATCAACCTCGATGTGGATGTTATGCTCCTCAGCGATCTTCTCCAGCTCAGTGATGGAGCCCGCCCGGCCTATGCCGCCGGGAATGATGACCGCCTTAACCCCTTCTTTTCCTGCCAGGCGGACGATCTCCGGAGTGAGGTCCGGATGAAATGTGTAGAGAATGAGCAGGTCAGCCTGGAAGATTTGCGGGTCTAAATTCAGCTCCCGGACGAACTCCTCCGGATCCTCTATGAATCCCGGCAGGATCTCCGGGACATCAACCGATACCACTTCGAAGTCGGTATGGTCTTTTATGGTCTCTAGAAGGCGTTCGCCGTATTTTCCTCTTTTGATTACCCCAACCAGCATGCAGAAGGGATCGGCCAGCGTATTAATATCCTTGCCGGAGAAGATGGAAGCATGCACCCCGCAAGTTCAAAGAGGCGGTCGGATAGATCGATGGAAGGATCATTGGAGAGATCATTGGAGAGATCATCGGAGAGTTCAATTGAGAGATCGCATGATAGCTCAATTGAGGGATCCCTGAAAGGATCTATCCCAGCGGTGCTCATCGCCGGTACCCATAGCGGAGTAGGCAAGACGACGATCACCTTAGGTCTGATGGCTGCCCTGCGTGCTCGCGGTCTGGTGGTTCAGCCCTATAAAGTGGGTCCGGACTTCATCGATCCCTCACACCATACTGCTATCTGTGGAAGGCCTTCTTTCAATTTAGACCCCTTTATGATGAGCGAGGAGGGTGTTCGTCGCTCCTTTTTCTCGGCTATCGAGGGAGCAGATGTGGCGGTGGTGGAGGGGGTGATGGGTCTATTCGACGGCATGGATGGCACAGAGGTTGGCAGCACCGCTCAGGTGGCCAAGATCCTGGATATACCCGTCCTCCTGGTGATCAATGTGCACGGCATGTCGCGAAGTGCTGCCGCCATGGAGCTGGGATTTGCCAGCTACGATCCAGGGGTGCGGCTGGCGGGGACGATACTCAACCGGGTGGGAAGCAAGAGGCATCTGGATATGCTCAAAAGCTGCCTGGCGAAGCCCGTATTCGGAGCCCTGCCCAGAGATAAAGAGATGGAGATGAAAAGCCGCCACCTGGGGCTGGTTATGGGCTTTGAGAAGGATCATGATCCAGAAATCCTGGCGACATTCCTGGAGGAGAATGCCGATATCGACATGATTCTCACGCTTCCGGGCCAGGCCCGGACGCCCGCGATTTCCGCCTCTATTGAACTGGCAGGGGCAAAGGCAGATGGAAATGGATCGGTGCGAATAGGAGTGGCCAGGGATCGAGCCTTCTGCTTTTATTATCATGAGAACCTCTTAGAGCTGGAGAGGCATGGAGCGGATCTGGTCTATTTCAGCCCTCTGGAAGACCAGCTGCCCGATGTGGAGGGGCTGTATATCGGGGGAGGCTATCCAGAGCTGTATGCCTCTCAGCTGGAAAGGGCTCCTGCCAGGAAGCAGATCAAGAAGGCCTCCGAGGATGGTATGCCCATCTATGGAGAGTGCGGGGGTCTGATGTATCTGGGAGCAGCCCTGGAGTCAGAGGCAGGCTCCTCTAAAATGGCTGGGGCCCTTCCCTGCACCACGTTCATGGAGAAGAGGCTCATGGCCCTTGGCTATGTGAAGGCAGAGGTATCGGAGAGAAATCCTCTGGCGGATGTGGGCAGGAGCCTTCGCGGTCATGAGTTTCACTATTCGCGCTGCATTTGTGATAGAGATGCCCGTTATTGCCTGAAGCTCTCCCGGGGAAAAGGAATCGCTGATGGCCGGGACGGTCTGGTGGAGAACAACACCATGGCTGGATATCTGCACACCCACTTTTATTCGGTATCTGGTAATAAATTCATTGAAAGCTGTCGTGCATACAGGAGGAGTTGAATACGGATATCTGCAATATCTCTTAAAAATACTGCTTTTTTGAGCCTGCTTTGGCTGAGACGACTTGGCAGGGGAAAAGCTCGTTTTTGCTGACCAATTCTCCTATTAGCCCAAGATATACATAATTTTTGTCACGGAAAAGTTTATATTCAATAAAGATTTTCACACGCTAAGTTAGCAAATGGAGTGTAAACTATGAGCAAAATATCAAGCGGATTGGTACTCTTCTCCCTCTTGATGGCTCTGTCGATTGGAGCTGCCTTGAGCGAGGAAGTATTGGATGAGGACCTGAATGCAAGCGAAAACGAATCCACGAACATGACCAATGTAACCAACATGACAAACGTTACCAACATGACAAATGTAACCAATGTGACCATCGAAGCCGAAACCGTTACTGTCACTGAGTCCGCTGAGGAGTAAATCAAAACCCAGGTCAGGAGATTGTGGTTCAGCAGAAACGCCTAAACGGGCGGAAGAGGGGCTATATTCTCCTGCCAATTATTTTTTTGCCCAGAGGCCATAAGCAGCAATAAATTATATTGGCACTATGGACGAATCGAAAGAAGCCATAAGAAAGGCTTATATTTTTCTGCGAATACGTTTTGATTGAGGTATGAATATGAAGTGTACAGGAATGTTGATCCTATCTATGATGCTAGCCTTCTCCGTGGGGCTGGTTTATGCCCAGGATGTAGCAGATATCGCTGCCCTCGCAGATTTGAATGTCACTAACATCACCAATCTCACGAACGCCACCAATGTCACAAATATGACAGCCGTCACCAATGCAACTGCTGCAATAGAGACAATTAATGTCACAGAGGCCCCTGTAGAAGAGGTTCCAGTAGTTGAGACCCCAGTAGTTGAGACACCAGTGGTTGACACCCCAGTGGTTGAGACCCCGGTAGTTGAGATCCCAGTGGTTGACACCCCAGTGAACGAGACCCCAGTGGAAGAGGTCGCTGTCGCTACTGAGACCGCATCAAGGTTCAAGCAGCTCTCTAACTACACCGCTGGCACCTCCATGGTTCTGGGGAAGGCTCTTCCGGGAGGCTATTCTGATGTGGCCACATCCGCAGATCGGGCTGCCGTATTCAGCCGCGATTCTGGAATTCCGGCTCCTTCGGTAAAGGTAACAATCGCCAGAGTAGTTGATACTCCTGGGGACAAGTATGTCCAGGTAGCCAATGAGGCCGTTGGCGAGTGGGATATGACCGGCTGGACGCTGGAGTCTGCAGGAGTTGCCACCTTCGTCTTCCCCCAACTGGTCCTCGAGGATGGCACGTCGATCAAGGTTCATGAGGGAATGGGCGCTGGAACTGCCACAGATATCTATACCAATAGCACTGAGCCCCTCTGGGTCGACAATATCGTTACCTTAAAGGATGCGGCGGGAAATATCTTAACCAGCTATGATGTCACCACTGCTGCAGCAGAGGTAGCAACTGAATATGTCGATCCCTGGAAGGATATGATTCAGTACTAGAGCTTAATGCGGCCATTACGGCCGTAGATTTTTCTTTTGGCTCCTCGCTATTTTGTATGGGCGAACTTGAATCGCTGGTTCTCTGTGTCTCGGTGCCTCTGTGGTGAACCGCTATGCATTGACCCAACCACAGAGACGCAGAGGAAACGAGGCCATATTCTCTGACTTAACTCACCCACATAATTCAGCGAAGAGCCTTTCTTTTTTTCTCATGGCCCGATATAACAGTCAATTTCTCCTCTCCTGCAGATCTCCATTTGTGGAAAGGGAAAGGAGACGCGAGCAGGAAGTCTGAATGCAAAAGATGGTGAAATACTAATCGCCTTTCCCGCATGGGATGATAAAGTCCAAATACGAAAAGGGATAACAGTCAAAAGAATGCTCAAGCTCACCGCTTATGTCTCTGGAAAGGTCCAGATGGCTGGCTACAGGTCGAAGGTAGTAACCATAGCGCGCGTCTTTGGACTCAAAGGATATGTGATGAACCTGTCTGACAGCAGGGTGAAGATCGTTGCAGAGGGCCATGAAGCTGATTTAGAAAGGTTCCTTGAAGCCATCAGGATCAAAAATACCCTGATCGACGTGGAAGAGATTGAGGCAGAATTTTCTGGGGCAAATGGATCTTACGAAGAGTTTTTCAAAGTTGCGGGGGAGAGGGAGACCGACGCCCGCCTGGACCAGGCAGCAGATTATCTCAAAGAGCTGATATCTGCCGTGAGAGAGGGATTCAGAGATAATGGTTCAAAGCTCGATAGTATGGGATCCAAGCTGGATGGCATGAGCTCCTTTTTAAAAGAGATCTCTGGGAAACAGGATCAAATCATCGATAGGATAGACGATGCCAGAGAGGAGATAGTCTCTGAGGTTTGTGGCATGCGCTCGGATTTGAAGAGCCGCACAGAAGAGCGACTGCAGAGGATCGAGAGCGATGTGACGGAGATTAAGGCCAAGATGAGGTCTTAGCAAAATCTCGAAGCTTTGATCAGGGGCAGAGATTGCTATAAGGCTGAGGCCCAAAGAAAGCTGCGAGAGGATGAGCGATTCCGACATCCATTCTACTGGGCCGCGTTCTATATGACCGGGGTATGATCCATTATTGAATCACGGCCGTATGCTATTTGTCGCAGAGATGATAAGGTAGATGTATGCCACTTCATCTCAACAAGCCTGCCCTGCGGGTCTTGGGGATTGCGGAGAGCTTCGAGCGGCCTTGTGCCCTATCCTCCGATCCCGTATCCACAACTCTCTCACCGCCGATGAGTTCCTGGTCCATGCTGGCGGGGGTGGTCATGCGCGCAGACAGAAGGGTGGACGGCCTGGCCTATGCCCGGGCGAGTGTGGGGGGAGACGATGCCACCCGAGCGGTCCTGGAGATATGTCGCCGGCTGGATCGCAGGGATATCAATGCCCTTTTCCTGAGCGGGGCAGCAATAAGCTGGTTTAATATCATCGACCTCGTGGCGGTGTTCGAAGAGGTCAGCCGGCCCCTCATCTGCCTGACCTACGAGGAATCAGAGGGCTTGGAAAAATACCTGCGCGAATATTTCCCGGAACCGGAAGAAAAGATCGAGCGCTACCGTTCCCTGGGCATGCGGGAGAAGATCAGGCTCAAGACGGGCTACGAGCTATTCGTGCGCGTGCACGGGGCAACGGTGGAAGAGGCGAGAATTCTCTTAAATAAGTTCACACTGGATGGCAGGGTGCCGGAGCCGGTTAGATTGGCCCGAATGGCAGCCCGGGCAGCGCGCAAGGTTGAGGAGGAATTAGCTTCCGGCAGCGAATAGCAGCCTGCGATCCAGTGGATAAACCAGCGATAACAGCCTTGATGGCTTAATGGCGATATGCTGGCAGGAGGCATTCTGCCAACTTTGCTGCTCCTGCCAGGGCGGCAAGACAAGTCCCCACTCTCCTACCGCTCAATAGTCGATTCTCTCCGAAGTTAATAACTGTTTTTTTCATGTAGAGCTTATGTAGGTCTGATATAGGTTATTTTTTCAATTAAAAATTCAGGACCAATGGCCGAGCTGCTTCACCCTTCGATTTCACAATAGTTAATTCCTGAAGGATCTTTTTGATGGTGATAACTATACAGTGCGGGCTTTTTGGACCGAATCCTTTTTCTACAGAAAAAATATTATGAGGAAGTATGTGCAAGTCATACAAGCCAGGCAAGTTATTGAGGAGCGCCCGCTACCTTTCATGTATCATGGCGATCCTCATTCTTATGCTATTGTGTTATTTTCCTGCCGCAGGCCTTACCGATCTGGACTGGAGGCTGGGTAGCTCGAAGTACTCCCAGGGGTCGGTCAGCGATGAGGCGGCATTTCACGGGTCGAACTGCGCAGACCTGTCTGTGGACAATAAGGGCACTACCGTCCGGGCGCGAATTTATCTGGATGAGCCCATGGCCATAGAGGACATCGATAGGATGAGTATGTGGGTGAATCCGGGAGCTGGGAATGGAAAGGTTCAGATCGAGTTCTATATGGATGGTGATGAGAGCGGTGCCTACGAGAGCAAAGACCCTCAGGATGCAAGGATTCGCTCCATTAGCCGGTCGTGGTCGGATCTGGGATTCTCCCACGGCCAGTGGAATGAGCTGGATGGCTTTGACCTCGAATTTGAGAAATATGGCAATAAGAACTTCCCCCACGGCGGCCTAGAGGATTTCAAAGAATGGCTAAAAGGGCATGAGGTATTGCATATCTATATCACCCTCTATAAAGATTCCAAAGCGCCGGTGACCTCGGCCTTCATCGATTACATAAGAATTGGCGATGAGATCATCAGCTTCGAACCCCTGGAGGAAGAAGACGTCAAGTATGGCCCCAAAAGCGCGGCCGCCGGAGGGAAGATCACCTATACCATCACCTATGGGAACAACGATTTCCAGCCCGTTGACATCGTGGTCAGGGAGAATTACGACCCGAAGACAGTCTTCATCGAATCCCAGCCAGCGCCCGATCCGGGCAGCAACAACCGCTGGACCATCCCCGCCGTAGCTCCAGGCAAGCACGGCCAGATCAAGATCGTCATGAAGACAGTGAAGCCCGCAGCTAAGGCTGATATAGAGGGCACAGTCTCAGGCATAGGTCTTTCCTCAACCCGTGGCATGCTTTCAACAGAATTTGAAAGGTACATCATCACCAACAGCGTCCAGATCCTGGCGGGCAACCGCAGCTACTCGGCCTCTCTGGACACGGCGATAAAGCCGATAGTCGGCTCGACACTGGCTTACGGCGAGCATGGCTCTGGCACCTATCGAGCGGAGGAGGAGCTGGACTATAGATCTTCGAGCATATCCGCTGACCGTAGTGTTTCTGCCTCTCAATCCCCTTGCACGCTCAACCTCTCCCATCGCTCGATTGCCCTGGATGAGAGCTGGTCTGCCGATGTGCGGGCGGAGAACGATTACCGGGATCTGGGCTGGATGGACAGATACCATGAGGCAAGCTGGATCAATCTGAGCTACAAGACAAAGCTGGGAAAATCGCTATCATATCTGGAGACCTCTGCCCAGGTGAATGGCACTGCCGATCGCATGGCGGCATGGCAGGGCGGCTTCATAGACCAGCGGCTTATTGGCAACTTCTCTATGGATGGGAAGGCT
>NZ_DAIK01000030.1:0-2170 GCF_002496085.1 Methanosaeta sp. UBA458
CTCCCGAGACGATAATCATCACATACCTGCAAAAGAACCTTGATGCTGACGTCAAGATAGTGCAGTTTGCTCCCGTCCTGTATGAGATCAGGACCAACGTCACCAGGGAATCCCTTGATGCCCTTCTCGCTCCGGTAGGAGGAAAGGTGCCCACTGGCGAGGATACCTTCGTCGAGGGGCTGACCAAGGACACCGTGGAAGAGACTAAAAGGGTTCTTGACTCCAAGCTCAACCGCCTGGGACTGCAGGACATCAGAGTGAGGATGGTGGATAACAAGTACATCCTCATCGACCTTGCGGGAATGGACGTGGCCTCAGCTCAGGATGTGGTGGGCAAGCCTGGCAAGTTCGAGATAAGGATCCAGACTGAGGACAACCAGACCATGCATGTCATCTATGGTGATGCAGTTGAGTCTGTGGATATCCCCAGAGGAGACCAGCAGGGCAATTGGGGAGTGCCCTTCACCCTATCCGAGGAGGGGTCGGCAGCCTTTCAGAAAGCAGCCATAGACACGGGCGCGGTCAAGAATCCCGAAGCTCACCCCATAACCATGTACCTGGATAAGGATCCCATCTTCAGCGCACCCTTATCGCCAGAGCTGGCGAGCAGTCTGCAGAAGGTCCCCTCTCGCGGGCTGGAGGCGCGCGTGGGCGCAGGAGATGAGGGCTCCCAGGATGCAAAGGAGCTTCAAATTCACCTCCAGGAAGGCGCTCTGCCGGTCAATGTGGAGATCGTGGGATCAGGACAGGTATCTGCCGCTCTGGGCAAGCAGTTCAAGATCCAGATGGTGATCGCAGGCCTGATCGCCCTCCTAGCAGTTGCGGGCATGATATACTACCGCTACCGTGAGAGGAGAATAGTTCTGCCCATGCTCTTTACCTCGCTGAGCGAGGTGGCGATAATGCTGGGAGTCTGGTCCCTGGCCAAATGGCAGCTCGATCTGGCCAGCCTGGCCGGCATCATCATGGTGATAGGGACGGGCGTCGATCAGCTGGTCATCATCACCGATGAGGTGATCCGAGGAGGCGAAGCAGCGCCAGCTGCATCCGACCGGAGCATAAAGGAGAGGGCAGCGGAGGCGGCAGAGAAGGCAGGCGTGGGCAAAGTGGCTGCCACCACCAGCAAGATCTATTTGAGCCGGCTGTCCCGGGCCTTTGCCATAATCCTGGGCGCAGCAGCGACGACGATCGTGGCCATGCTGCCGCTTCTCTATATGGGATTCGGTGCCTTGACCGGATTCGCCCTGATCATCATCATTGGAGTGGTCCTGGGAACGCTGGTGGCCAGGCCTGCCTATGGCAGAATCATAGGCTACATCCTGGGCACACACTAGACGGAAAAGAAGTGGAATCAGGAGAGGTTATCGGCTGCAGGCCGGAAGATGGTCTGCATGCCAATTATTTTTGCTCTATTTTTTAATCATTCCATTGATGGCCGCTCCGGCGAAAGCTGCACCTATGACGATGTTCAAGAAATAGGTGATCAAGCGCCACAGGACGATGAGAGGCAGCAGCAAGGCAGGAGAGACAAAGGTGGAATAAAGGTAGCTCATCCCCAGCTCGGCTATGCCGCTGGCTCCAGGGGTCAACGGCAAGAGGCTCAATATCGCCAGGATGTTCTGGGCGGTGACTGAGAGGAGAATGCTAGGGTCCTGAGCCATACCCGCCAATAAGGCAGAGGGAACCAGAAAATCGCTAAACCAGATTAATGCCGTCATCACCACCAGTACCGGCAAACAACGCATTGTCTCTTTAGCAAGCTGAATTCCTGCGTCCCTGAATAGCCATATCTCCCGCTCTATGGTGAGGACGATGGCTCGGTTGCCGGTCTTCTTCTTGATCCACTCCATCAGACGAGCAACCCTCTTCGGCCGGATGATGAGCTGCCTGAGAAATGCCAGGAAAACCAGGAGAAAGAGCAGGAATATCGCTCCAACCTTCAGGCCGAATCCGGCGAAAAAGCCGGAGACCATGAGAAAAAAGGCCAGCGAGGTCAAAAAGAATATGCTGTCAAGTAGCCTCTCGCTTATCACCACCGCCGTCGCAGCACCATAGCTCATGCCATCATCTGCCAGGACCTTGATTCGCAGGGGCTCTCCTCCAGCAGAGGATGGAGTGATAGCGGCAAGGAAGTTCGAGGCCAGGGTGCATCTGAAGGAGAGAGGGAAGG
>NZ_DAIK01000030.1:2295-11198 GCF_002496085.1 Methanosaeta sp. UBA458
TCAGCATCGGTATAATAGAGAATGAAGATAATGGAGGCCAGGCTCATCAGAGCTGCGAACAATGTGGCCTTCAATCTCTCATTCATCAATTGGAAGGTAGATCTATTCTGTAAATACTTATTGACTCGAAGATCTCTCCCAGGACACCATCTCTCTCAGGACACCGCTCTCAGGCCACTTCTCTGTAGACCGACTCCATCATATCCAGGGCTCGCGGCCAGGAGTACTTCTCTTCCACCGCCATTCTGCCCTTCCGGCCGAGGTTCATCCTCAGGTTCGGGCTCTCATGCAGCTCGAGTATCATCTCGCCCAGCTCCTCGGGGCTGGAATAGATCATTCCCCCCTCTCCTGCCACCTCAGCCACCCCAGGAGTTTTGAAAGCCAGGACGGGAGTCTCGCAGGCCATGGCCTCGAGAAGGACGATGCCAAATGCCTCCAGGCGGTTTTGGGTGGGGAGGACCAGAACCTCGGCATGAGAGAGGGTATCGATGAACCGGGACCGATCCAGCCTGCCGGTGAACCTGGCCCTGACATCAAGCCTTCTGGCCATCTCCTCCAGGCGGCTTCGGTCGTAGCCATCCCCTACAAGGACCAGTTCTAGGTCGGCCTTCTTCTGCACCTCGCTCATGGCCTGGATTAGAGACTCAATTCCTTTGTAGTGCAGCAGCCTGCCAGCATAGAGAACATAGCCCTTCTTATCTCTCTTCCGGGGATAGAGGGATACGTCCACTGCATTGGGCACTATCTTCGTCTTATGAATGTAGTCCTTCAAGACGGGAGAGGTTTCTGCATAGCTTTTTGTGGTTGAAATCACGATCTTTGCCCGGTCCAGGATGGGGCGGATGATCTCCCTGTTCACCCCCTCAACCGCTGCCCCAATGGATCGAGGGAGATAGTGTCCATTCAGGTTCCCCGGGATCACCACATCGTTATGGTAGGTGACCACATGAGGAGACGAATCCCGGAGCATGAAGGCAAACAGGGGGCTGGGCACATGGCTATGATATATGTCCGCCTCAAGGTTGGGCCGCTTGATGGGAATAGGAACATAAAAAAGGTCGATGCTGGGAATGCGGACGAACCCATTATTCCATCTTCCGCATGACGAGGCCACAGTTACCTGGTGGCCCCTCTTCGCCAGGCCGTCGGCCAGCTCCTTCACATGATACTCAACCCCGCCCAGATGAGGGGGAAAATAGGGAGATACCTGAATGATCTTCATGGATTGGAGCGGATATTGGGAGTACAACGAACTTAAAGCTAATGCAATTCAGCTATGTATCAGCCACCTTTAGCATGATGTCAGAGGAGCTATATTCAGTATCTCCTGAGGCATTAAAGCCCCTCTGGCTCATCAGCAGGTCTATCTGTTGATCTATGGAGGTCTTGAGGCGGAAGCTTTTCGCCAGAGAGTTATCGAATGAATACTCGGATGCGTGGCGGCCATCCCTGACCAGGACGGTGATCTGGTAGTCGCCCGCGGAGAGGCCCCGGGTCGACCAGCTCCAGCTATTCGACTCTGACCATCTAATCATATCCTTTCCTCCAAGCTGGAACTTGTAAAGGATGGGATCGTTGTCCGGGTCCATGGCCTCCGCCTTCCAGACGATGGTCTCCCCCAGAACCCGAGGGCTGGAGAGATCCGGCACAAGGCTTGAGAGGACGGGAGGCAGATTTTTGTCCATTAATGTGAATTCAGCATCTATTGAGCCATCGAAAGAGTCCGTAGGAGCGTGCTTGCCGTCCCTGGCCAGGACAGTGATCCTATGCGTGCCGGGGGGAGCATCAGATGTGTCCCAGGTCCAGGAAGAGGAAGAGGACCAGCCGGTCATATCCTGGCCATCGAGGAGGAACTTGTAGGATAGCTCGTCTCCATCAGGATCTGCAGCTCTGGCAGTCCAATTTATGATAGCGTCTGTTTCGAGTGGACTGATTGCATCCGGCTTCAGCTCTGCGAACATCGGGATCTGATTGAGGGATGCAGTGGAGGATGCGCCCGCGGGAACATCTGCTGGCTTTGATGGATCTTCAGGAGAGCTTACAAGAAGAGGAGTTGAGGATTCTGCAGACGATTCGATCGGAGAGCCTATTGTCGATTCCTTCAGGGCGTAAGGCCGATTCATCTCGCAGTCAAAGGAGTTCTGGCTGGCATGAGAGCCGTCCATTATCTGAACGGTGATCTTATGATCTCCTGCCATCACTCCAGAGCTATTCCATACCCAGGAATTCGATGGCATCCAGCCGGTCATATCCTGGCCATCGAGGAGGAAGCGGTATGATATCTCATCCAGGTCTGGATCTGCTGCGCTGGCGGTCCAGGTGATCAGGGATCCCTGTGGGCTGGGGCTCTTCCGGTCAGACTCCAGCTCCCTCAGAATGGGTGGCTGGTTTTGTTCCAGGATGACCATGGTGGCATTCAAAGAGCTATCAAATGAGTCCGACGGTGAATGAAGGCCATCCATAGCCTGGACGGTGATGACATATTCGCCCGCGGGCAGATAATGCGTGAGAAAGCTCCAGCTGCCGGATCTGGACCAATTTTTCATCTCTTCACCATTGAGGAGGAAGCGATAGAGGATCCTGTCACCGTCCGGATCTATAGCCTCTGCTCTCCAGATGATCGCTGTGCCCTTTGTCTGAGGGCTGGGCATGCTCGATTGGAGGCTCTGCAGAACCGGCGGATGGTTGATAATGGAATCTCCTTCTGCGGGCTGACCGGGGATGGTGCCGTACCTTGCTGGATTCTTGGCCGTGTTGACATCTTCTGGCACGGGATTTATCTGTTCATCTGACGCTGCAGATGAGGACAGATTAGCAGAGGAAGATGTGGATAGATTTGTAGATAGGAAGATGGATGAGGACACATTCTCAGGGCCAGATGCATTATCAGGGAGGACTGAAATCTTAGATGCCGCCTGATTCGTGGAATTTGAGCTGGAGAGGGATTCAGCCTCCTCGGGATAAGGGCTTTCCTCAGAGGTTATGCTGCTGGCCTTGGGCTGGGCTTTTATCTCGCCGCTGCTCGCATCAGTCGGCTCAGTGACTGCACCGGTCTCGACAGCAGCCTTTGCTGGCGGCGGATATTCTGTCGTCTCCGTGGCATTCTTTTTTTCCGTTTCAGTTGCAGCGGATTGTGGCTTTGATTTGGCAGAAGAGGAGCTGGAGGCTGCAGATCCGCTAACCTGGGCGACAGAGCTGCCACCGCCTCCGGCACTCAGGACTGTGACCTTTGTCTTCTCTTCAAATGAGACTGGCAAGCCGTCAGAGCTCGCCATTGATTCGTTTGTGCTGTTTTCCATTTCTTCCTGATCCTCGGACTGATCATCAACTAGATCGACCAGAAGATGCTCAGATTTGCAGGGGGCAGTGCTGTCCCCTTCTTTGAATAGGAGGAGATCAAGCCTCTGCTGTCCTGGCTGTCCCTCAAGCACAAAGCCCAGCATGCTCTCCCAGGTCTCATTATCAGCCAGACGCAGGCCTTTGACGAAGATGGTGGAATTGTCAAAGACCAGCCGGAGGGAGTAATTGACCGGAATGCCTTCATGGTTGTCGATCCTCGCCCGCGCTTCCAGGTCGCGGCCAGCGGCAAGAGTCGTGTATTGCCCTTCGGATGAATCGCCAAGCTCGCTCTTCGGCCAGGTGACTTCCAGATCGGTATGGCCCTTGGGAGAGGATAAGAAATTCATGCCAGGTTGATAATGATAAAAGGCCAGGGCCAGACCAGCCAGAACGAGGACTGCGGCCAGGGCGATCAGAAGAGGGCCCCGGGAGGAGACGAAGCCTGATGAGATGCGGCCAGATGTCCTGCGACTGCGATAGCTCCTCTTCGCTCCGATCACAAACCTCCTGTTGCGAGGTATAGCCGACCAGCGGAGATAGGATAGGGCGGCAAGAAATAGCACAAGAAAAGAGAGAATAGTGGCCAGGGATGCCGCCTGGAGCCCCCTGGGGGTAAGATACAGAATCAGACTGATGAGCCCTGCCAATAACAGAGAGGCCCCCAGAGAGAGGAGAAGGCGTCTATTCAAATCCAGGTCGCCGGCGGCTGGAAAGAGGGAGAGGACTGCGAGGTAGCCGGGTATCAGTATCACCAGAGCTAAAGCAAGATATGAGCCGGCCTCTTTCAGCGGTGGAGCAAAAAGATTAGCCAGAGCAATCGCTGATAAAGAGATCAGAATGGATGCGATAAGGTACCAGGGAATCTGCCTGGCAGTCCTCAAATCATTATCCCTCCTTTAATAAAGCCTGGAAGTCCATTTGGCAACAAGCAATAAAACCTTTTTCCTTGAATTCTTCATNNNTAACTCGATCTCGATTCCCACCGGGCAGTGGTCGGAGCCATAGACATCATCGAGGATAAAAGCCGATTTCACCCGATCCCGCATGCTTAAAGAGACGAAGAAGTAGTCGATCCTCCAGCCCACATTGCGCTCGCGAGCCCTGGTTTTCATATCCCAGAAGGAGTATTTTTCCCCTTCAGGATGAAAGAGGCGGAAGGTGTCCAGGAAGCCGTGCTCTATCAATCGGTCGATCCAGGCCCTCTCCTCCGGAAGGAATCCTGATATCTTCTCATTCGGCTTGGGCCGGGCGAGATCGATCTCCTTATGGGCGGTGTTAACATCGCCGCAGATCACAATATCTCTGCCCTCGGCCACAAGCCGGTCCATGAGATCGAGGAACAGATCATAGAACCTCATCTTATAGCTCAACCTCTCCTTTGAGGCCTTGCCGTTGGGGAAGTAGACATTGAATAGCAGAAAATCCCCATAGTCGGCAACAATCGCCCTCTGCTCATCATCAAAGCCAGGCAGGCCCAATGAGTACTCCAGGCTCAGGGTTTTGATCTTAGTGAAAAGGGCCACTCCATCCCGCCCCTTTCTGGCGCCTGGACTGAAAAACGATATGTATCCGGGAAGGCCATTGAGCTCTTTTGGAATCTGATCCTCTGTCGCCTTGATCTCCTGGAGGCAGAGCACATCTGGGCGATCTATCATAAGCCAGTCCACAAAGCCCTTCTTATAGATGGCTCTCAAGCCGTTCACATTCCAGGACAGAATTCTCATGGATGGCATCCTTTCCCCTCAAATGAGAGTTATTGCCATCCGATTAATTCCTTGCGATTGTATTTCGATTGTGAGGAAGATATGTCCACACGAAGAATCATGTGATAGTGCATCAAAAGATATAAAAATTTCTAAAGCTTCATGGCGATGGGACTCCTGCAGAAAATATCGCCTTGGAACTGAAGATGAGCAAATCCTTGGTACACGAGTTCATCCAAATAATCAAGGATCTGGCTGAGACGAGAAAAGGAGAGAAAGAATGATAATCAAGAAAATCGATAACATGAGAGATATAGGGGCCATTTGCTGCTATTTGCCTATGTATATATAGGGTAATCATTATCTTTGTACGATGAGAAGTGGGATGGATGAAAAGGAAAATTGAGATCATCGGCCCTAAGGTGCATGGAGTTGGCTACAGGTACTTTCTGATGAACCAGGCCATGTTTATGGGAGTAAATGGTTTTGCTGCCCAAAACCAGCTAGGCAAGAATGGCCAGCAAGAGGTGTGGGTGATCATAGAAGGATC
Source organism: Methanosaeta sp. UBA458 (assembly GCF_002496085.1). Lineage (NCBI taxonomy): Archaea > Methanobacteriati > Methanobacteriota > Methanomicrobia > Methanotrichales > Methanotrichaceae > Methanothrix > Methanosaeta sp. UBA458. The sequence goes on from NZ_DAIK01000030.1 coordinate 7,888, forward strand.
TAAGGGTCCACTCGATGCTTTCAGTACCTTTGCACAGACAAAGCGTCCTGATGACGCAGAAGTATCGGATGTAATTATCAAGGATTTCGAAGGGTTTGTTCCTCGAATGGTTGACTTTGCCTTAATTCTTACCGCAGGACAGATTGTAAAAGCAATCCCGATAATACAGGAGATAAAAGGCCACACTGCAGAGACGGCAGAGAGTCTGCGAGAAGATAGGCTCGTCAGAATGGAGAGGGATATTCAGGCAATAAAAGCAAGACTAGGGATGCCATAGAGGGTGCTTCTACGACCCGCGACAGTGAACATCAAATTTCTATAAAAGAAATTCTTATAGGAACAGGGTCATCTTCCCGGCAGAATGACAATCAGATCCACCCTGAACATCCTCATCGCCGAGGATAATCCAGTGAACCAGAAGGTAGCTCAACTCATGCTGCAGAGACTTGGCCACCGGACGGACCTGGCGGCAAATGGTCAGGAGGTCTTGCGGGCCCTGGAAAATCAGTCTTGCGATCTGGTGCTCATGGATATCCAGATGCCAAAGATGGATGGCATAGAGGCCACCAGACTCATCCGCAGCCGCTGGCCACAGGGCCCCAAGATAATAGCCATCACCTCCTTCGATCCAGAGTTCTGCCGCGAGCAATGCTTTAGCGCCGGGGTGGACGACTTCATCAACAAGCCGATCAGAATGAATGAGCTTGACGCTGCCATCGATCGCAATATGAGCCTTAGCAGCAGCAAGAGCGGACCCCTCCTTTTCCAGCCTATCTGAGGTTCAGGCAATATGTCTACGGTCTGAAGACAAAGGCTACCTCCTCCCAGGCCTTCTCCAGAAGCTTGCCGTAGTATTCTGCATCATACTCCGATGCCTCCTCCTCCAAATCGACCTCCCAGCGTCCGGCATCCGCCACCACATATCCGACCTCCATCCCGGGAGCAGGATGACGTCCGGCGATCTTGAGGGCCTGAACAGCAGAGGCCTCAGCACAGCGGCGGCTGTAATTTGTCCTGCTCAGCCGGCGACGTACGGCCAGCTCCCGGACCGCGACCCTGGCATCCATGAGATCCCGTTCGTACCTTCTGCGGACCTCCTCTGCCCGGGGCTTGCAGAGACGGAGCTCCTCCCTGTTCGCTGCCCCTGCCAGAAGCTCGAACAGATCCATCTGCATTCTTTGCAAATAGCGTGGGGTGTCTCCTCTCCGAGCAGCCACTCCCCGAACCTTCATCCTGCCCTTATCCAGCCGGCCGAAGTAGCGGGTATACGACCCTGAGCCGTCGGCCATGGGCAGGAAGGCTATCCAGTCAAAGCTGTCCACCTCGGTGAGAATGCCGGTCATCTGCTCCACCGCCTCCTTGTAAATCGAAATAGGCCCGCCCCGGACCCAGAGGCAGTCCACAATGCCGTGCAGGACCTCGAAATCCATATCCTCAGCCAGCTCCTTGATATCCATGAGCAGCTCCCGGGAGATGGCGGTGATCCTCTCGTGCACCTGGATCTGGCCGAACTTGGCATTTCGATATCCGGTATAGCCAAAGCAGGTCACCAGCATCCACTTCAGCACCGAGTCGATTCCTCTGTACTCGGGGTTGGTCTTCTTCCGCCTCTTGGTCTCAATTCGAAGGTTGAGCAACGAAGTGATCACTGTTGCGAGAAAGCCCTTCACCTCCGGATGATCCAGGCTCTCCGGGGAGAGATTGTACTTCACGATGATGGACGGATATAGTGAGGTAAAATCGATCTGGTGGACCTGTTCATAAACCCCGGGATCGGGCTGAAACATCATACCACCCCGGTCACAGGCCTTCAGATCGGTGATCTTCCTTGCGCTCTCCACATCGCTCTTCCGGAAGGGGACGACCATCCCCCGGCGCAGGGCCTCAAAGACCTCATAGCTGGAGATCAGAGTGCCGGGGGTGAAGCGAGAGGTGAGGTTCGGAGAGAGGCCGGAGAGCCTGGAGGCCATCAGCACTCCCTTCAGCCCACCTTCCCGATAGACGAAGCTTTTGGCGGTGTCTATGAGCACCCGCCCCTCAGGAATGAGTGCGCCCTCTTTGTGGTTGGCCCGGCCATAGCTCCAGTAGGATTTGGAGGCCATCGATTTGAACCAGCCGCTGCGGCTGAAGGCCGGCTCAAGCCCGTACCTTTCCGCCTTGCGGACCATTGCCGGAACCCAGCTGTCGGCATAGGGAAAGAGGATCAGGTCCGGGTTGTAGGAGCTGATCAGCTCCATCAGGTCGGCAATGACCGTCCTCTCCGGTCCGTTCAGACTTCTCGTTCTATCCCTGCAGATCTGGATGGAGGAGATCTCCGTCCCGGGCCGGAGGGAGGCGCCCCCTGCGCCCACTGCCTTTACCTCCACCTCCAGACGGGTCAGGGGGACTGCGAAATCCGGAGAGAAACGGGATTCTTCACTCTCCCCGCAGGGGAAGAGGTCGTGCTCGGCAAGGTAGCACTGATCATTCCTTATGTCCACATTGTAAAGCTGGGCAGAGTAGCGGGTCTGGATCTCGATCTTCTCCGCCACTTTGCGGCCGGCGAAGATCCTGTAGCCCTCCAGAGGGCCGAAGATGGTCTTGAAATCACACTCCTCCACCCGGTAGAGGCCTTCCAATGCGGCGAGCATCTCCCTGTAGGCGGGAGGATCTCTCAGGTGCATATAAAATGAATTGGGAAAAGGAAGGCTGACCTTTATCGGGCCGTTTTCTCTGCCCCATAGCTCCACTGTGCCCTTATAATACGAGTCGAAGATCCACATCCAGCGCTTCCTCCCGGAAAGATGGTCGGGCCTGCCCGGCATCTTTCGGATCATCTGGATCTTACACTGCAGGGAGATATGGGTGTGGAGTGCGGGGGGCGAATGTGTCTGAATAGATCAGATGGACTTCTCCCAGCCTTGGCCGGCGTCTATCAGAGGCCGGACCTCCGTCAGATCGAATGTGACCATCACATGGACCATCTCCGCCGCCTGCTCGCCAACGACCTTGGCCACCTGGCTCTTGTAGCTCTCCAGCTGCGGCCCGGACGTGACATACTCTCTCATCCGCAGATAGACCCGAATCCCTTTCCAATCAAGGATCTCCGAGCCCTGATTCATTATCATATAGACCGCATTTGGGTTCTCCTGCAGGTTGGCAAATGTGCGACCCCGAGCAAACGCCGCGGTGATCGTCTTCTCATCGATCATCTGAAGCGAGCCCATAACTGCCACATCCACTATTCCATCCTTGCTCGCAGTGCCAAGAATGCCAAGCCTCGGCTGCCGGTTGAAGTACTCCATCAATTTTGCTGACATTTTCAAAACCTC
>NZ_DAIK01000128.1:0-7899 GCF_002496085.1 Methanosaeta sp. UBA458
ATGATTCCATGCAGGCTTCAAGTGCTACTTGGATGATCGATCACTTCTCCCTCGGGGAGATTTTGAATTCGCCAGACGATTCCACAGAGTAGGGAGGGAACACCCCGAACCTGTCCGATGAGATCTGAACCTCTGCATTGCGAATCTGATGCAAGTTTGGGCCAATGAAACGGAAACCGAAAATTCCCGCGAAACGCGCCCCGATGCCAGAGGGCTATGACGGCGTAAAAGCGAAGAAGCAGCAGGGAAGCCCCGGCCTTTAGGCCGTGGGAGGAGTTCACGTAGCATATCCTTCATAGTGATCCGCAAGGTGGCAGTCATGAACAGCAAAGGCATCTTTTTCCGATTATCCTGGCTGGCGATTGCATTGCTGGCAGCGTCTTCCTCACTCATAGCCGCCTCGGCAAATGAGCTCGAGCCCATCGAGGATAAGATCTTGATCCTCTTTCCTTACCATGCCCTCCTGGTGTTATCCGGCCTTCTCTTCCTAATAGCGGGAATGGTCTGTGCTAGGTACCTGAAAGGGAAGAGATGGTGGTTGAAGGCTCATAGGACCCTGGGGATCGCCGGAGCCGCATTGACCCTTTCCGGGATTACCGTCGCCATCTATATGGTCTCAGCAAGCGCGGGATTGCAGCCCCCAGGAGGACCTCATGCCTATCTCGGCATCATCGTCTCCTTAATGGTGATCTTAACTCCCGTTCTGGGTTTCATCCAGCTGAAGAAAAGGGATAAAAGGCTGCAGACAATTCATAGATGGTCCGGCCGGATGACCATAGCTCTTATGATCATCAATGCCTACCTAGGCTGGATGATGATCCAATCATTCCAATAAAATAAAATTTTGTGATGGCGAAAGGTGATAGATGGATGGCACAGATAGGCTACAATGAGACAGTTATGGATCACTTCATGAACCCCAGGAACGTGGGGGTGATCGAGAATCCTGACGGCTACGGCAAAGTGGGAAATCCCGTCTGTGGGGATCTCATGGAGATCTTCATCAACGTCAAGGACGACCGGATCGACGATATCAAGTTCAGGACCTTTGGCTGCGGCTCGGCCATAGCCGTCTCCAGTATGGTCACGGAGATGGCAAAGGGTAAGATCTTGGACGAGGCGATCAAGATCACCCGCGATGATGTAGCCGGTGAGCTTGGCGGGCTGCCCCCGCAAAAGCTGCATTGCTCAAACCTGGGGGCCGATGCCCTGCGCGCTGCTATCAAAGACTACTGGGTGAAGATCGGCAAGATCAGCCCCCAGGAGGCTGCGGTGGAAGAAGAGGTCCAAGAGGGAGATCATTGCGATACCGATGAGGGTTGATTGCATAAAATGAGTCCCGGGCAGGAGGGACGCCGAAAGCGTCATCCTGCCATCCTGAAGATGCCCAGATCTATTGTTATAGCAGCACAATTCAGCTTCTGCTGATCATCGTACCGATTCCTTCTGTGGTGAGCAGCTCCAACAGGATGGCATGGTGCTTTCTGCCATCGATTATATGGGCTTTCTCCACTCCACTCCGCACCACCGATACACATGCCTCCACCTTGGGGATCATTCCCCCCTTGATTATGCCCTCGGCCACCAGCCGGCCGAAGTCCGAAGCAGGGAACTCGGAGATGACGCTCGCCGGATCATCCGGATTCATGCGCACTCCTTCCACATCGGTGATGGAGAAGAACTTCTTCGCCCTCATGGCTATAGCTACTGCTCCCGCAGCGGTGTCGGCATTGACATTGAAGTTATTTCCCTGATCATCGGTGGCAATGGGGGATATAACCGGGATGTAGCCCTTTCCTGCCATGATCATCAGGATCTCCGGGTCCACCTTCTCCACGTCTCCCACAAATCCCAGGTCCACAGGCTCCTTTCCCTCCACCATCTGCAGAGCTTTCTTCTTGGCCTTCAGGAACATGCCGTCCTGGCCGGATAGGCCTATGCCCTTGCCCCCATGCTTGCCGATGAGGTTGACAAGCTCTGCATTGATGTGACCAAGCAAGACCATTCGGGCAATGCTCAGGGTCTCCCGATCGGTCACCCGCAGGCCGCCTACGAACTCCGCTTTCTTGCCGAACTTCTCCATGGCCTGGGATATCTCCGGGCCGCCCCCATGAACGATGATGGGATGGATGCCGATATAGCGCAGGAGCACCACATCCTGAATGAAGTCCTCCAGCACTGCGGTGTCGGACATGATAGAGCCGCCGATCTTGAAGACCATGATGGAATCATAGAACTCCCGAATGTAAGGCAGAGCCTCAATGAGCACCTGTTCTCTCTTAACTGTCAATATTCATTCCTCTCGGATTTAGGGTTCCTCTACTCAATGGATATCAAGACATCGCCGGGAGCGACTGTAGTCCCTTCTTTGACATAGATCTCTCTTATCTTGCCATCCTTATTGGCCAGGATATTCTGCTCCATCTTCATCGCTTCCAGGACTGCTACTGGATCCCCTTTGGCCACCCGGTCGCCCTTCTTGACCTTATAGCGGATGACCACGCCCTGCATGGGAACGGTCACCCCATCAGTGGGAGCCTTGGGCTGGGCTTCTTGAATGGTCATGCCCGCTGGAGCCACCTTGACCAGATAGGCCTCGCCATCGATCTCGACATTGAGGGCCAGGGGCTCGGCTTTTAGGGAAGCTCCCAGATCCGATGCCATATCTTTTTTAACCAGGGATTCCTCTGTGGCTGCTCCCTTGAGGAACTTCAGGGCCACCTGGGGATAGAGGGCGTATGTGAGGTAATCCTCCTCCTTCTTGGCGAGGCCGAGGGCGTCAACTGCTTTCTTTGCCTCCTCATATTCGGGGGGCAATAGGTCTGCAGGCCGTACGGTGACTGCGTCCTCATCGCACAGGACCTTGATCCTGACCTTGGGGTCGATCATGGCGGGCGACTTTCCATACAGGCCTTTGACGTAATCCTTGACCTCTTTGGGAACCATCTTGTAGCGGTCGCCTGTGACCACATTCAGGACCGCCTGGGTGGTCACTATCTGGCTGGTGGGTGTGACCAGGGGAGGATATCCCAGATCCTTGCGAACCTTTGGCACCTCTGCCAGCACCTCCTCGTACTTGTCCATGGCCTTCTGCTCATTCAGCTGGCTGACCAGGTTGGAGAGCATGCCCCCCGGAATCTGATAGACCAGGACATTGGTGTCCACCCTGGAGGCGATGGCATTGAATACCGGGGCATAGATCTCCATGATCCGTTCGAAGTATCTTTTGATCTCAGTCAAGAGCTCTAGATCCAGGCCGGTGTCATAAGGGGTTCCCTTCAGAGCTGCCACCAGGCTCTCTGTAGCCGGCTGTGAGCTGCCGCCGGAGAGAGGAGACATGGCAGTATCCAGGATATCTACTCCTGCCTGGCAACCATGGAAGTAGCTCATCTGAGCCATGCCGCTGGTGCAGTGGGTGTGCAGGTTCACCGGGAGGTTGACCTCCTTTTTTATGGCCCGGATGAGGTCATAGGCATTCTTGGGGGTGATCAGGCCGCCCATATCTTTGATGCAAATGGAGTCGCAGCCAAGCTCTGCCAGCTGGACGGCGAACTGGGCAAATTGCTCATTGCTATGCACGGGGCTGATGGTGTAGCTTATTCCGGCCTGGACATGCTTGTCCATCTTCTTGGCAGCCTTGATCGATCGCTCCATATTTCTTATATCATTGACCGCATCGAAAATCCTGAAAATATCGACCCCGTTCTCGGCTGCTCGCTCCACAAATCTGTCCACTAAATCGTCTGCATAATGCCTGTAGCCCACCAGGTTCTGCCCGCGAAGCAGCATCTGCATAGGGGTGTTAGGCATGGCCTTCTTAAGAGCTCTCAACCTCTCCCAGGGATCCTCATTCAGATAGCGAATGCAGCTATCGAAGGTAGCTCCCCCCCAAACCTCCAGAGAGAAGAAGCCGACCTGGTCCATCTGCTCTGCTATGGGTAGCATGTCCCTGGTCCTCATTCTGGTGGCCAGCAGAGACTGATGAGCATCTCTAAAAACCGTTTCTGTAAGCATTACCCTGCCCATAAAGATCACCTCTTATTTGGTCCCTCTTTAAAATCCCTTCGCCTAATGAATATTATATCAAGAGCTTCCATCGATCAAGCTGCCATGGATCAAGCAACTGTCGCGAGCCCCTCCATTTTAGCCTGGCGGTGGTATTCCTCTCCTGAGAATCGCGATGCATTTTTTTTTTTAGCTGTAATGTGTTAAAAAATCTCATTAGATGACTAATTTCCACCAACTCTGCACATTTGCATAATATTTCTTAAAAGTTATTGCATAGAAGCTTTTTTTTGGGAATTGAATCAGAAAAGCCTCTAATATGCTGGCTGAACTTATCGCAAAGCGAATCAATGGCACTTGCGAAAGGTTTTATTAGCAATCAACTCAGGAGCTTGGGACTATTTGCCTGGAGCGATGCGAACGCAAATGCTTCTTTCTCTCTCTTTCAAAAGAACAGATGAACTAAATTTTTGCCGCTATTAAGTTATCTTGTGCTCGATTTGTACGGAAGTGTACAGCGGAAGTATCTATTAATAATACTACTGCCCTTTAAGGGTTGGAGCTGATTAGAGATGAGACTTAGAGTTGTAAGTGCTAGAAACGAGATATCAAACCTTAATCCAAATGAGAAGACAGTTCATCTGGCATTCAGGGCCAGCAATGTAGATTTTCTCAACTTGATGCAGAGATGCCCAAGGCTAAGAATGATTCAAGTACCACCCTCCTACCGTAAGACCATGTCCAACGCTATCCAGGTGTTCCTCGATATGCAGGGCATAGAGCTATTAGAGGGCGATGTTTGGGGCCACAGAAAGGATCTGGATGAGTACTTCACCGTGGATGATACCACTATCGATGAGATCCGTTCCCTTGCAGCCAGCGGGGCCAGCATGGACGAGGTGGCAAACCAGATTCAGAAAAAGGCCAGGCTCGGTCCAGAGCTGATCAAGTACATAGCCCGGACAAAGATCACCGCCTGATTCCGGCCCAGCCAGGTCTCAGGCCTGGCTTTGCCTTCTATTTCTGCACCAGTGACAGCTAAAATAGACCTGCAATAATTATAGAACTCTTAGAAGACACAGATTATTTTCGACTGAACTCTAAGCCCCACCAGACTCCATCGGGAAAGGTTCATCTCATCTGAATATATGATCTAGTTTTGTGAAGTGCGATGTACTGGTAGTGGGCGCCTCATCTGCCGGTGTGATGGCTGCCATATCCGCTGCTGAGGGTGGGGCCAGCGTTATGCTGCTGGACAGAAACCTCGGCCGCCTGCACCATGATGCCAATACCCTCTTCGAGGGAATGGCAGCAGTCTCTGGAATCGAGATCAAGGACTGTCTGCTGAAAAAGGAGCTAGAGGGCATGCGCATTCTCAGCCCCTCGGGCAGGGGGGTCACCATTCCTGCCAAAGGCTACTTCATAGACCGGGATGCCTTTGACCGCCACTATCTCCATCTGGCAGAGAAGGCAGGAGTCGCCCTTCTATCCGGTGAGGTCCGGAGCCTCCACCTGGAAGGCAATGGAAGGACGGTCGGCCTGAAGGGAGTCCAGATTCATGCGCGAGTGGTGATAGATGCCTCTGGGGTCCAGTCCGGCCTCTCGGAGAAGGCAGGCCTCAAGCCCATGCGCCACCCAGAGGATATAGCCTGGGCAGTGGAAGCAGATATAGAATATCCCTATCTGGGCGAGGAGATGTTCTTCCAGTACTGGGTGGGAAGCATGGCACCGGGCTGGAAGGCCACATTCTCGCCTGCGGGCGGCGACCTTGCCACAATAGGGGTCTTTGTGCGCGGCCACGGCCAGAATGTGCAGCCATTCTTCGATAGATTCAGCAAGCTCTTCAAGGCCCAAAAGGCTTCCCAGTACAAAAATATCGATCGAATGAAGGTACTATCCGTCAGGAGGGGAGGCGATCCCATATGCGTCATGCCTGGAGAGATGGTGGCCGACTCACTGATGGTCGCTGGCGGTGCAGCCGGCCAGAGCGGCCTGGCCTATAGCATGCGAGCCGGCACCATCTGCGGCACCGTGGCGGGGGAAGCCGTCTTGAAGGATGATGTATCTCATCGCTCGCTCTCGGAATATGTGCGGCGGTGGAAGCGAGAGTTCTACTGGCAGTACCGCATGGGCCGGTCATCTCTTCAGACACTCGGCCAGATGAAGGATGAGGAGATAGAGAGGCTGATTTACGGCCTCTCCGGGAAGGGGCTCGTCTCCAATGGATCATTCTTCAAAAAAGCGGTCTATGCCGGGGCGCTCGTCACAATGATACGCCCTCGGACCCCCTATGACCTGCTTGTGAACCTCATACGATAGTGGTTTTTGCCCTTCTGGATAAATGGGCACTGGGCCGATGGATTGGAGGGCCGCCGAACCTCTGAGATTGTATACTCAAAATGGAGATGGCAGTATCCTTGGAAAAGTCCATTTAGCAAAAGATCGAAAAGGTCAGTTATGATCGAGCTGTCAAGCGACCCCTATGTTCTGAAGACCAGGAACACTCCTCTGACCGAGGCGGACTTCAGGATTCACCTTAACATAAACTGGTGTCGCGGAGTCCTTTTCAACGTGGTGGCATTGAAAAACTCAATCGCTGTAGTGGAGTATGATGCTATTCTATGGTCGGAAGACTCCATAATGTTCATTGAGTACAAGGATTCGCCCGCCGCCTATAAGGATCTCTCTTCCCGAAGGGTCCAGCAGATGAACAGCTTCGCCAAGAACATCGCCCGTGGCCTGGGATTCAAGAGCTTTAATTTCGTGGTGGTGGTAAAGGGTCTGGAGGAATCGACGAGCAAGGGTGGAGTGGTGGTCATGCCCCTGGTTGAGCTGGGAAGCTACCAGCCGAACTTCGTCTCATCGATCGCCGAGCTGGAGTATCTTGATAAGATGATTGCCAAGTACTCACGGGCGGGTGAGGCGCAGTTTGCTTTGGATCTGGAAAAGCTCAGGAAGATCTTCGAGATAGAGCAGGCCTGAGGATTGGAGATGATGAATATGAAAGGATACGGATGGTCGAACGGTGCTGCCTCCATTATAAATGCCGTGGCAACCTGGAAGGGCTCTGCCTTTGCCATCGAGCTTGTAACCCGGGCCGTGGTTGAGCTGGACCACTCTTCAGGAATCAAGGGAGATGTCCCGGGGGTAGATACCCGCTTGATTGAGCGCTGTGTGGTGAGGGTCTTAGACCATCTGGGCCTTGAATACGGGGGCCGGGTGAGAACATCCAGCGAGATTCCCATAGCTAGCGGCCTGAAGAGCAGCAGCGCAGCCGCCAATGCCGTCATCCTGGCAACACTTGATGCACTTGACGTGGATATGGATCTGGTGAGTGCTGCCAAGATCGGGGTTGAGGCGGCAAGGGAGGTTGGAGTCACCATAACCGGCGCCCTGGATGACGCTCTCGCCTCGATGCTCGGCGGGGTGGTGGTCACAGACAATCGCGAAATGTCCCTCCTTCGCAGGGATGAGCTCAACTGCAGTGTTATGCTTCTGGTTCCCGATCAGAGGATTTTCTCCCGGGATACTGATATCTCTCGATCCAGGATCATTGCTCCTATGGCGGATCTGGCCTTCGATCTGGCCATGCAAGCCGACTATGGCCGGGCTATGACCCTGAATGGGCTGGCCTATTGCGCCGCTTTGGGCCTTTCGTCTGAACCTCTGATCCTGGCGCTGGAGAAGGGGGCACGGGGCGCAAGCCTCTCGGGAACTGGTCCCTCTTATGCTGCTCTGATCGATGAGAGCAAGATGGATGGCCTTGAAGAGTCCTGGAGGGCACTGGGCGGAAGAGTGATAAGAACGAAAGCAAATAACAGGTGCGCATCCAGGGGGCAAGGATTTTGACGGATCTAAATAAATACAGGAGTGATATCGAGGAGGTCGACCAAA
>NZ_DAIK01000128.1:8014-11243 GCF_002496085.1 Methanosaeta sp. UBA458
GCCGAGTCTTGAGACGGGCGATGGACCTGGCCACGGAGAAGAATCTGGATGCTGGTGCCGTAAAAAATATCTACGAGATTCTGATCAGTATGAGCACCCAAAAGCAGCAAGAGCTTCAGGGCGAGAATCAAAGCTGAGCTCTCGATGAAACCCTTGATGTGATAGAAGGATTTTTGGCCAAAATTGATCTCTTGGAGCAGCTATGGTTGATATTGCTGTTATTTCGGGGTCCAAATCAGATCAGCTGATTGTGGACAGGATTTTGGGCAGGCTGAAGGATGAGGGCGCCTCCTTTGAGCATCGTGTGCTTTCCGCACACAGAAATCCCAAAGAGCTGGAGGAGTATGTATCTGGAACCGACGCCCACGTCTTCATCGCCGTTGCCGGCCTCTCTGCTGCCCTGCCGGGAGTTATCGCCTCCCAGACTCATCGCCCAGTGATAGGGGTTCCAGTTAGCGCGAAGCTGGGTGGCCTGGATTCATTGCTCTCCATTGTTCAGATGCCTCCAGGCGTTCCCGTGGCATGTGTTGGCATCGACAATGGTGAGAATGCGGCGTTGCTGGCTATTAGAATTCTGGAATCTGGAAGATAGCTATTTATACAATGTCCGTGAGATAACGGCTCAAAGGTGGGATAGGATGTACAAGCGGATTTTGATCGCCACAGATGGCTCAGAGAAATCTAAAGCAGCCGCTAAGGAGGGCATGGAGCTCGCAAAGGCGCTGGGAGCACAGGTCATAGCGCTCAATGTTGTCAATGAGGTCGTTATTGCAAGCGCCGTTCGCCAACTTGGATCAGATAGAAAGGATGTCGAGGCCAGGCTGAAGGCTGCTGGAGAGAAGGCAGTAGAAGAACTCAAATCCATGGGTGCCTCTGCCGGTATAAATATTGACACCGTGGTGAGAATCGGCGCACCCGCAACAGCAATCATAGATACCGCAGGGGCAGAGAAAGCCGACCTGATCGTCGTTGGAAGCCACGGGGAGTCCGGTGCCACTAAGCTATTGATCGGAAGCGTTGCACAGAAGGTTCTTTATTGGGCCACGATTCCTGTCCTGGTAGTGAGATGATCTGAATGGAAGCTCTAGTATTGGGAACTCCCTTGCTCTATGCCTCCTTTGCCATTGTATTCGTGGTGGGTGTAGTCTTGGGCTACTTTGTGATTAGCTTGATCGGCTCAAGCTGAAAGGTCGAGGAAGGTCACCGGATCACTCCGGTGAAAACTTTTTCTTTTTGAAATTTAATCAAAAATAAAAAAGGATTGAGCCGATTTAACGGCAACGCCTCATTCTTTGAAGTATCTGGATGCCGTCTCCAGGCTTCTGGCCATAAGATCTGCTGCCCGTTCTATATCATTTAAATTCAGCACCTCTACTGGCGAGTGGATATAGCGCGTGGCGACGCTGATCACGCCGGTGGGAATCCCGGATCGAGTTAGGTAAATGGAGGTGGCATCAGTCGTCCCGCCGTCCGAGGCCTCGAGCTGCACCGGAATCTCAAACTCCTTGGCCGTCCCCACCAGCCACTCAATCACCTGCGGAGTAGCGATCAACCCTCTTCCCGAGCCATCGGCCACGACCAGTACCGGGCCTTTGCCCATCTCTATGGGCGCATCCTTCTTCTCAATCCCCGGATGGTCTCCGGGTATGGTCACATCTGAGGCGATGGCGATATCCGGGTCCAGGCCGAAAGCGGCGACCTTTGCTCCCTTCAATCCCACCTCCTCCTGCACTGCGGCCACGGCATAGATGGTTGATTTTGATTTGGTCCTCTTCAGAGCCTCGATCATCATAACCAGGCCGGCGCGGTTGTCGAAGGCCTTGCCAGTTACGGTGTCTCCATGCATCGGTACGAACTCTCGATCTATGGATATTGGCGTGCCCGGCAGGATTCCCAGCTCCTCTACCTCCACCTGGTTTGAGCAGCCGATATCGATGAACATATCTCTGGCCTCTACCACCTTCTTTCGGTCCTCATCCTTCATAACATGAGGAGGCTTTGAGCCGATCACGCCCACCACCGGGCCGGAGCTGGTATGGACGATGACTCTCTGATTAAGCAGGGTCTGGTCAAACCAGCCGCCAATGCGAATGAAGCGGATGAAACCCTTCTCATCTATCTGTTTTACCATCAGACCGATCTCGTCCGCATGGGCATCGATCATAATCGATGGGCGGTCTCCCTTTTTCGTGGCAATGAGATTGCCAAGCTTGTCCACTCTCACCTCATCTACATAAGGAGAGATCTCTTCCCGTACGATCTTCTGCACCGACCCTTCCCATCCGGATATGCCGTGGGCGTTGCTCAGCTTTTCCAGCAATGATTTGATGTCGCTCATTAACTCCACTCGTGATTATGGGAATAAAGTTTTTCCCTTCTCAGTGCCATCCAGATATCTGATAACGATGACCTCCAGAATACCAGGATTCTACAAGCTTCCTCCAAATGAGAGGCTTAAGGCTGTGGCAGAGCAGGTGGCAGTTGGATCAGAGGAGATCTCTCAGGTTGAGAGAGGTCTGGTCCTTGATCAGGCTGAGAAGATGGTGGAGAATGTGATCGGAATGTTCCAGGTGCCTTTAGGCATAGCCACCAACTTTGTAATCGATGGCCAGGAGGTCCTCATACCAATGGCCACTGAGGAGCCCTCGGTGATCGCCGCCGCGAGCAACGGAGCCCGCATGGCCCGAGGAGGGGGGGGTTTTTTAACCTCCAGCACCGGGCCGGTTATGCGCGCCCAGATCCAGGCCACGGGAATTGATGATCCCTTTGCCGCCCGCCAGGCCATCCTCCTCCACAAGGATGAGCTGATGGCGATGGCAAATGAGTTGGATCCCATGCTCGTCAAGTACGGTGGCGGGGTTAAGGACATCGAGGTTTATGTCATCGACTCCCGGCTGGGGCCAATGGTCGTCACCCATCTCATAGTCGACTGCCGGGATGCCATGGGGGCGAACGCGGTCAACACCATGGCCGAGGCTCTTGCCCCCAGGATAGAGCAGATAACCGGGGGCCGGGTCTATCTCAGGATCATCTCCAATCTGGCTGATCTCCGTTTAGCCAGGGCTAAAGCGGTATTCAGGGCGGAGGATATCGGCGGCCCGGAGGTAGTGGACGGCATCATCCTGGCAGCAGAGCTGGCGGTGGTCGATTCCTATCGAGCGGCAACCCACAATAAGGGAATCATGAACGGGGTGACGGCAGTGGTTTTAGCCACAGGAAACGATACCCG
>NZ_DAIK01000128.1:11378-12547 GCF_002496085.1 Methanosaeta sp. UBA458
AAGACTGCAGTGAAGATCCTTGCGGTGAAAAGCGCAGATGACCTCTCCCGCAAAATCGCTGCGGTGGGCCTCTGCCAGAACTTTGCCGCCCTCAGGGCCCTGGCCTCAGAGGGAATTCAGAGGGGGCATATGTCTTTGCATGCCCGCAATGTGGCCGTCCAGGCGGGAGCGAAGTGCGACCTCATCGAGCTGGTTGCTGCCCGCATGGCTGCGGAGCGGAGGATCAATGTGGACCGGGCGGCTGAGCTGATACGGGAGCTGGAGGATCGTGGGCAGGAGGGAGTTTGAAGACTAGGATCGGAGTCCTCGGCCCTGAGGGGACCTACTCTGAGAAGGCGGCCTTAATCTGGTCAGAGGGCATGCCCTCCACAGTCCTGGTCTACTTCAAGGACTTTGATGGAGTCTTGCAGGCGGTGGAAGAAGGCGAGCTGGACTATGGAATCGTCCCTTTGGAGAACAGCCTGGAGGGTGCGGTGACGGTGGTCAATGATCTTCTTCTGCGCTTGAATGTGGTGATCGTGGGGGAGGTTAACGTTCCCGTAAGGCACTGCCTGGTAGGCCAGGGGGAGGGTGAGATAAAAATCATCCTCTCACACCCCCAGGCTCTGGCTCAGTGCCGCCAGTTCATAAGGGAGCACTATCCAGGAGCGGAGACCAGGACCACGGGATCGACCAGCCATGCCGCCCGCCTGGCCCAGGAATTTGGGGAGATGGCGGCAATTGCCGACGCAGGCGCAGCAAAAAGATATGGCCTGCGCGTCCTGGCCAGAGATGTCCAGGACGTGAGGGAAAACGTCACCCGATTCATAGTAGCAGGGCGGCAGATCCCCGGGGCCACGGGCAAGGACAAAACCTCGCTCATCATCCATCTGGCTAAGGACAGGCCGGGGGCACTTTATTCCATATTGCAGGAGTTCGCCCAACGCAGCATAAACCTGACCAGAATCGAGTCCAGGCCCAGCCGTCGAGGTCTGGGAGACTACTACTTCTATATCGACCTGGAAGGGCATCAGGATAACAGCGTGGTTTTGGACGCCCTGGAAAAAATTAGGGAAAAAGCGGGAATGGTCAAGGTTCTGGGGTCCTATCCCCGGGACAGCTGATTAGGATAGTTCAAAATTGCAGCCCTAGTGGTATATACGGGAATAAACCACAAAGAGCCCATGATC
>NZ_DAIK01000087.1:0-3932 GCF_002496085.1 Methanosaeta sp. UBA458
TCACCAAATTTAATATTTTGTTAATAACGAGTGACAAATGTTAATTGTGTAGCAATCTTTATTATGATGAAATCATCTCAGTCTATCAATGGTTATGCTCGACATAATTGATCTCAAGGCCCATTTCTCCTCACCAGACGGCCTGGTCAAAGCGGTGAATTCAGTGGACCTGCAAATAAAATACAACGAGAGATTGGGGCTGATCGGCGAGACCGGCTGCGGCAAGACTGTGCTTGGCATGTCCATCATTCGCCTGCTGCCTTCCTCGGCCGGGGTGGAAG
The DNA here is from genome assembly GCF_002496085.1 of Methanosaeta sp. UBA458. Taxonomy (NCBI): domain Archaea; kingdom Methanobacteriati; phylum Methanobacteriota; class Methanomicrobia; order Methanotrichales; family Methanotrichaceae; genus Methanothrix; species Methanosaeta sp. UBA458. The sequence goes on from NZ_DAIK01000087.1 coordinate 282, forward strand.
GCCAGATAATCTACAATGGACATGACCTCCTCCGTCTGACAGAGGAGGAGATGAGGCAGTTGCGAGGTAGGGAGATCGCCATGATCCTGCAGAATCCCACCACCTCCCTCAATCCCGTCTTAAAGGTGAGGGACCAGATCGCTGAGGTGATCAGTCTGCATAAGGGCCTGGGCAAAAAGGAGGCAAAAGCCAGAGCGGTGCAGATGCTGGAAGCGGCCATGATTCCCGAGGCGGAGAGGAGGGCAGATCAGTATCCTCATGAGCTCTCCGGAGGGATGAAGGAGAGGGTGATGATCGCTATGGGTCTGGCCAGCCATCCCTCTTTTGTTATCGCCGATGAGCCCACCAAAGGGCTTGATGCCCGCACCAAAGCGGAGATCGTCAACCTGATAAGGGACATGACCACCGGGCGATCGATGCTCATGATAACCCATGATCTTGCCGCTGCAGGGGAGATATGCGACCGGATTGCAGTCATGTATGCAGGTGAGATTTTGGAGGAGGCTGCGGCAGAGACCATATTGAACGATCCCCAGCACCCTTATACCCAGGGATTCATACGCTCGCTGCCAAGCCGGGGATTGCATCCCATATCCGGATCCAGCCCATCCCTCATAGATCCTCCTTCTGGCTGCAGATTCCATCCCCGTTGCCCCTATGCGATGGAGGTCTGCAAGAGCGAGCATCCCCAGATGATGCGGCTGGAGAACGGGCATTCATCGAGGTGTTTCTTATGCGGCTGATAGAGGTTCGAGATCTGAGAAAGCATTATTCCTCTGGATTGATAAACAAGCAATGCTCCAGAGCGGTAGATGGCGTTTCATTTCATATCGATCAGGGCGAGACCCTTGGCCTGGTGGGAGAGAGCGGCTGCGGCAAGACCACCGTAGGCCGTCTGCTCCTGCGGCTCATCGAGCCCACATCCGGCAGCATAATCTTTGATGGTAGGGATATAACCAGGCTGAATAGAAAAGAGATGAGAAAGCTTCGCCCCAGGATGCAGATGATCTTTCAGGATCCCGAGTCATCTCTCAATCCCAGGATGCGCATCGGAGAGAGCATAGCTGAGCCCTTCCGGCTAAAGCTGCAGGGAAATATGACCAAAATTGAGATCAGAGATCGGGTTTTAGAGCTTGTAGATGTCGTGGGCCTGAATCCAGAGCATATCAACCGCTTTCCTCATCAGCTCAGCGGCGGGCAGAACCAGAGAGTAGTCCTGGCCAGAATCCTGGCGATAAATCCGGAGTTCATCGTCGCAGATGAGCCAACCGCCTCGCTGGATGTCTCTGTTCAGGCCCAGATATTGAGGCTTATGATGGATCTGAAAAGAAAGTTCGGCCTGACAATGCTCTTCATTTCCCATGATACGGAGGTGGTAAGACATATGAGCGATCGCATTGCCGTTATGAATGAGGGAAGGATAACGGATATTGTGCAGCAGACGAGATACAGCAGGGCATCAGATGCCACAGGAGAGAGAATTTGTGACCAGCTCAAAGGTATCGACCCAGAGCCACTGAGAGCAACAATATGATCAGTATCAATAAAATCGATAACCTATGCCCCAGGCCGGATCCGCTCTCAACCACTCGATGATCAATGCTCCCTGGAATTAGCCGTTCATCATCCCGGTTCTCGCGATCAGGCGATGGATAATCTGCCTGGCCATCTCCCAGATCGCTCACTTTGGACATTCCACTTCCGCCGGTATCATTCCGGGAAGGATCGGACGGGCTGCTCACCTCCTCTTCCTGCACTGTAACCCGGAGGGCAGAAGTTCTGGTGCTATAATCATTCCCCCGAACATCCCGATATCTCACCATGGAGGAGGGAATGCTGATTCCATCCGGATCCATCACCCGCAGCCGAATCTTCCGGGCGGCCTTCTCGCCTGGGGAGAGCATGAAGGATTCATTCAGCTCTCCCGAGATCAGCTCTGCTCCCTGGGGAACCATCTCCGCCATCGTCAGCACCGCTTTTCTGTTGCCTCGATTCTCCAGCTCCAAAGATATCATCACCTCTTCGCCTGCCTTTACCCTCTTGGGGCTGATGCTTCTCTTGGCATCGATCAAGGGTCCGGTAACATCTATCACCGGCCTGTTGGAATGGATGGTGTAAATCCTCTCCCCCATGCGGAACGAGGCTACGGCATCAGGAAGAGAGATGCCCATGGCTGGCTCTATGGGCTTGATACAATAGCTGACCGTCTTCGTCTGACCCGGCTCAAGGACGATCTTCCACTGGAGGGTTTCATTGCTGTGAAATTCCTTTCCCGTGGAGTCGGACAGATCCACGGAAAATGTCCTGTTTCCATAGTTGCTGAGGGAATTGATCACATAGTAGCTTTCAGATAACTCCTGTGTCTCTTCAACCCTCTTGTAAAGCCGGAGAGGGCCGGATATATGCGCTTTGCCGCCGCCCCATGACTGGTGGGNNTCGAGCAGATATGGAGCCACCAGATCGATCCTGATGGGATCGGTTTGGGCCGTCTTTTTCTGTTCATCCCAGGCAGATCCCGCCAAAAGGCTTGATATGTTGATCCACCTGCTGAATATAGGCGGATTGGAATCCACGATTATCCTCAGGTCCTCTGCATCCACTGCGCCTCGATTCTCCACGGACAGCAGCATTTTGATGTCCTCACCGCCCCGGTAGATATCGTTATCGAAGCTTAAAATCAGAGATATCTCCGGGGCGCTGGGAAGCTGCATTCTCACAATGGCATAAGGCTCATCCTTGTCCGCTCCCTCTACGATCTTCAGGGCGCTGATCCTCAAGGAATCGTTTATGACGAACCACTCGCCAGCATGAAGAGCCCGGCGAGCAATGGGGCGTTCATCCTCCTGCAGCTCCACCAAGACCATGAGCTTCTCCTCCAGGGAGAAGTCGGCCAGGGTCAGGGTGTAGTCCTCCAATGTCAATTGCTCTTTCCAGTGAAGCTCGCCGGAGACCCCCTGGCCCCAGACTGTTGCCTGAGCGGTGGAGACCGCCAAGATCAGGATCAAAAAGGCTCTGATCATCTCAATGCCTTAAGAGAAGATAGATCGTCAGCATGATCAATGCCGCATAGATGTACAGTCGATTTCCGTCCTCCAATGAGCCTCCGATCATGGAGTTGGCATTCTTTGCTGGGGAGCTTTTTCCCCTCGAGCTATCCTGCAGAGAGTTATCTGTGCTGGCACTCGATTCACTCCCATACCGGCTTGAAGCATCATCTTTCATCTCAATAGCATCGCCCTTTGCTCCCTTCTTCTCATCATCGACCTCTGCAGATGCACGATCGGTCTTTGAAGCATTCTCGCTGCCATCATCCGGCTTGTCAACGGGATCCTCTTTATCGATCTGCTCATCCTTTGTGCTCGCTTTTTCATCGCTATCCTCAGAGGAGCGATACTCTGCTCCAGAGGAGGCATTCTTAGCCTCAAAGGATACCCCTTTGGGGGCATAGAATATGACCACCTCATCGCGCTTTACCATTAGCTTTTTCGTCTTTTCATACTCTATTCTGGTATCATCATCCTGCCATCTGACCGATAGATTGTGAATGCCCTCTTTGAGCTTTATCGTACCCAGCTCAGCACTGCTCTCCTTTCCCACCTTTTTGCTCTTCTCGAAGCTGCCGTCTGCATAGAGAAATGCCTCCAGCTCCCG
>NZ_DAIK01000158.1:0-5043 GCF_002496085.1 Methanosaeta sp. UBA458
TGATCCTCTCCCAGATCTGGTTGTAGGAGAAGCCCCGTGCCCGGGCATCGTTCATCAAGGTGAGGATCTGCTCGACGCTGCCGTAAAGCTGGTAGATCAGCTCGCCCTTCCGCACCAGTTCCGCCTCCTGGGACCGAAATTCCTCAATGGCTTTGCGCTGCAGCTCTATCCTGTGCTCCAAAGGATCCTGCCGGGTCGTCTCTTTCTCCCTTTCCACAAAGAAGGCATCCAGAGCTTCGCTGAAGGTGACAAACCTTTTTTTCTCCAGACCGGAATAGAGCTTCAGAGGGCGGGGCAGAACATCTATTGGGGCTCCATCCTCGATGACGATATGGGGATCGAGGGTTTCATTCAGGAACACTTCGCTTAATGCCTGATGCACACGGTCGATCTCTCCAGGGTCCAGGTCGATGGCCTCCTTGTTCTTGTCCACTCCGGCCACCAGGCAGACCTCCTCGCCGTATGTCCCGCCCATGTTCAGACCGCGCACCAGAGATCTCACCAGGTCTTGGCCGCTGGAGGCCAGCCAGAGGGCCAGCTCATCCCGGGCTATGGTCCTTGGATCGAGCTGACCGGGATGGTAGAGGTAGGGCTCCCCGGCGGCCATCTTCCTTCCCCGGTAGAGCATCTTTCTGAGCATGCTGAGGATGTTTCTGGATTCATCGAGCAGGATCATGCTCCCCTTGGGAAAGAGCTCAACGATCAGGTAGCGAGGAGTTCCGCTTCGCTCCACCTTGATCTCCAGCAGCCGGTCGAACTCGTGCTGCCTGATATCGACGATCCGGCCTCCGGAGAGGTGGCTTCTGAGCATGGTGGGAAACTGAGGAGGGGTCTTGCTGGCCGGGCGCTCAGCCTTAGTGATATGGACCCTTCTGCCCGCCTCTAAGAGAAGGTCGAGCCGGCCCTCGGCCGGGGACTGAACCGAGAGCCAGATCCGGTCTGAGGATTGCTGATAGGCCTTGCCCATGAACCCCCCCCCGATCCGATCCTGAAGCTCTTTGACCATCGCCGCCACGTCCACATTGCTCATCGCCTTCTTCATGAATGGGAGGATCTAGATCAATCGATAAATAGTTGCGGATCGAGATGGGTGGATCGTGGAAGAGAGACCGCCGGATGAGACGCCGTCTGAAGAGAGGACCGGAAGTGATGCTGGGTGAAGATGAGCCGCCGGCAGAGAGGCCTCAAAAGAGAAGCTTTCTGGTCGACCTCATGCTCCTCCGCCTGGCAAGGTGGCTGCGCCTTTTGGGCCAGGATGTGGCCAATCCCGAGAGCGACAGCGATAAGGCACTCCTTGGCCAGGCAAAAAGGGAGAATAGGATCCTCGTCACCAGAGATAAGAGGCTCTTTTCATCCTGCTCAGCTGCCGGGGTGGAGGGCATTCTCATCCGCTCGTCCCGGATCTGTGAACAGATCCTGGAGATGGCCGAAAAGGGGATCGCTCTGAGGATAGATCCCCAAAGGTGCACCCTGTGCAACAGCTCCCTTAAGGAAGCTGAAGGGCGTGATTGGGAGATCTGGATCTGCTCCAATTGCCAGAGGCTATACTGGAGGGGTAGCCACTGGAAGAATATGGAAAAGATGCTGGAAGCTCTTCGACTTCGGAAGCATGAAAGAGAAGTCGATAAAGAAGAATGCAAGGGAGAACATAAATCATAATACAAAAATTATATGCATATATTTACCAGATGCGGAAAATAGACATTATAGGGCAAACTGGATGTGCGGCATATGTTATTATCATTATCACTCTGATGGCACTGGTTGCTGAGGTTTGACTCGAATCTTCAGATAATCCGTGAATTCGTTTTTCATCCGGGTCATCGACCAGAGATGAGAGGAGTTCAGGCAGAACTGTGGCTGGTATTGATACTGATTTCCAGGCAGGGTGAATGGATCAGCAGGCGTGAAGCTGGGAGGCGCTGATTCCAGCGTCGTCTCCAACAGACACCATTGTCCAGACTCGCACTGGTAGACCACCCAGGCATGCCCGTAGGAACCAGCCTGAGAGGCCACCCGGCCCAAAACCACCCGCACGCACTGCTCTGAGATCCCGCTAGCCAGGAGAAGAGAAGCTAAGAGAAAAGAGGTATCCTCGCAGTCCCCTTTTCCGAGCATCAGCGTCTCCTCGGGAAAGAGCCAGAGGTCTTCCAGTCCAAAGCTGCTCTTGTCGGTGACGTAGTCTATTGACCTGGTCACGTAGTCCCAGCTCCGCCAGGCTCTCATGTCGAATGTCCCTGCCTCGCGGGAGGCAGGAAGGGCCATCTCCTCCAGGGCTCTGGCTATTACCTTGCTATGGGTGTGAGATAGCCAGTCCCGGACGTCAGTGGGAATCAGTATGCCCGAGCTGCCGATTACCACTCTCTTATCATAAACGATCGTGTCCCTGACGATCTCCTCCCCTGCCCAGTTACATCCTGTGATCATGATACCCCCAATCCCATCTATGTTAATAATTTTAGTTCACTATATTTAAAATTATCGAAATTGACTGTTTTTGGATATCGATGCTTGCTAAGATAAATTCATTACATATATTTAATAAAAATTCTATGAGATGAGCAAAGCTTGATCAATCTTGCCATCCAATTTGATATTCAACATGGATATCTTCATGCAGGCGGCGCTGGATGAGGCCCGCAAGGGCTCCAGAGAAGGTGGGATTCCCATAGGAGCGGTCCTAGTTGAGGAGGGACGGATCATAGGAAGAGGAAGGAACAGACGAGTGCAGCAAAGAGATCAGATGATGCATGCTGAGATCGACTGCCTGCGCAATGCCCGGCTGACCGGCGGCTATCACAATGCAGTGCTATATACAACCCTCATGCCCTGCTACATGTGCGCCGGGGCAGTGGTCTACTTCGGGATCAAGAAGGTAGTGGTTGGCGAGGCCAGGAGCGCTCCCGCAGCCAGGGACTTCATGCAGGCTCATGGGATAGAGGTGGTGGACCTAGACTGGGCTGAGTGCTGGATGCTGATGGAGGAGTACATAAGCATGAACCGGAAGCAGTGGGATGAGGTTTTGTCGGAGCTGAACCCGGATCTGCTGATCCAGCAGGAAAAATGAAATAAGAGAGAATTGAGAAAGGGAGGCTTTGTGCCGCCCATTGCACTTGTTTTGCCAAAATATTCAGTCAGCCTTCTCCAGATATGCCGCTGCTTCCTCGCTTTGTGTGGCATTATATTGCAGGTAAAGGGAATCATAGCCAGCTTTCTGGAAGGCAAACTGCCAGGTACCAGGTATGCCGCTGATGATGGCGACCCCGGTGGAGTTCGTTGTCCCTGAAAATTCATTTCCATCTCCGTCCTGCCCCGTGATCTGAACATCAGGGAGAATTGGGCCATCCAGACTTCCTTCAAGGACATATACTGCAAGGGCAACCTGTTCAGCGCAAGAGCTCTTTTCAAGGTATGCGGCAGTCTCCTCATTCTCGGTGGCATCATATTGCAGGTTAAGGTCGTCATAGCCATCCTTCTGGAAGGAAAACTGCCAGGTACCTGGAGTCCCGCTGATAACCGCTGCGCCGTCGCTGTCCGTCACTCCAGCAAACTCATTTCCAGTCCCATCCGATCCGGTAATGAGAACTTCGGAAAGAAGAGGACCATCAAGGGCCTCCTCATGAACGTTTATGGTGAGACTTATCTGTTCCTGGCATGAAGCCGACAGGGCCATGCTGCTCAATATCAATAATGCTGTCAGATAATATGCTATCTTCATATCGATTTCTCCTTTCAATTTTCGATCTGCAAATTTTATGAATTGGTATCCACCATCAGGTGAGCAAAGCTGATCCGAGTTCGGAGGATCTTTACGAGCATCCCCATACTGGGACCTCGAAGTGAAACGGCGGCGACGCACCCCGCTGCAAGCAGACGGGGCATCCGAGGCGTCGCCGCATAAAGATAGTACTACTCGGATCTGATCAAATCCCTAAGTTGGACACGGATGCCCTTTATCCCCGATGCAAGCATCGGGGTATTGCGGTAAAAAAATAATCAAGAGATGATTCGTCGATCGGAGCTAACTGCTTTGATGCATCCCTATCTGTGATGAGAACATGGCAGATATTGGTCGCGTCAGGTATACTCCTTACCCTGCCAATCAATCCCTGCAGAGCAGCAACGCTTTTTGCCTGCATTACTACGAAGAACTGGTACTCGCCCAAGATGAGATAGGCTTCTTTTACCCCGCTGACCTTCCTGAGGTCCAGATAAGCCTCGTCCTCATGCCCGCGAACTACCTTTACCATCGCGAAACCAATAACCATTGTGAAACCCCCACCGCTTTAATCAAACTCCGAAATCATTGGAATTCAGTTTATCTTTGCTCCGTTCACCTTTTGTCATTTAACTCCAAAAAGCGGGCCAGGAATTCTGACTCCTGGCCGATCTGATACTCGCTTTTTGAAATTCACCTCGCCATGATCCCTTTGAATGATGGTTTTCCTGCTCTACCTCGGAGCTGCAATATCATTCATAGGACCCATATTCTGGCCCATGCGGGGATTCTGATCGAACGGATTCCGCTTGCCATCCATCATCGACTTGGGAACGATCTTATCGCTCTGTGGATTCTCCGAGTTCTGGCCGCGAGGACCTTCCCTACAATCCGTCATGACCTCAGGACCGATCTTATCATCCTGGCCTGCCTGTGGATTCTTGCAGAACTGATTGGGCTGCTTGCCGTCCATCATGGACTTGGGTGCGCCTCCTTTATTCCGATTCATCCGGCAATCCTGGCATGGATCTTCCCCGCACGAATCTTGCCTGCCATCCATCATCGGCTTGGGGGCAAAGTTACCCTCATAATTATCTGCCATGGCGTTCGTTCGACCCTGCTGCTGGAGATCCGGTGCCTTTTCGCTCATCAGGGACTTCTGACAGGGGGATTCCATCTGCTTTGCACATTCCTTTAGAGCAATTCCATTATCCTGCATTGAAAGGGCTGGGACGATGGAAATACATGCGACCAACAATGCCGCAAATAGTCTAACATATCTCATTCACTATACCTCCACTCAAGATCAACGTCAGCCCTCAGGC
>NZ_DAIK01000101.1:0-1610 GCF_002496085.1 Methanosaeta sp. UBA458
CCCAATATAAGGGGAAGGACTGTCTATTGAGCTGTCTCTCAGCTTCAAGCTCTGTTCTCTCGGCGATCACATTGCCAGAGCCAGACTCCTTCTCGACAAGTTTGTCACCGTTAAAACCTGTCTGCGTGGAGATGATCATCTCTACATTTTTGTAACCGACACCCTTGACTGATGCCTTTTCGTACATGTAGTTGGCAGCTCCAGCCATGCCAATTAACATAACCACTAATGCAGCCAAAATCAGCATTCTCTTCAGTTCAATTCCCTCCTAACTGATGATAATCATCCTATCAATCCCTATTTGAGCTTTATGATTGATGATTAAATATAATTAGCTTGATCCATCAGAGACTTCACTCTAATTATAGCGAAGAGGCATGAAAAAGAGAGCGGATTTTCGCTGGCAGGAATTAGAAATGGCAAGCCCATATTCGGCAGAATTGCCCTCATCGCCATGAATCTGCAGCTCAAATGTAAATTAGCGCGAATCAGATGACTCTGGATGTTTGATCTCAACTTCTTGACATACTGAAGTGGATTTATGGTCAAAAAACGATGCCCAAAGCCTAAAAAATGGTTAGAATCGAGATTGATAGCGGTCGACGGCTGTAACGGGAGCATAGATGCTACTATACGGCTTGCGAAGCTATGGAAAAGTCTCCAAGAAGAAATCCCCGGATATGGATTTGGACATGAGCTATTTACATATTGCTATCATAAAGGGACAGGGTTGTACCCTTTCCCTGGAAAAGTGTTTATCTGAAAAAGATTACAGCAGGGTTGGAGACAAATCTAGAGGAAAGAGAGATGATCAAGAGCCCGTGGGAGGGAAAGCTCGCCCGCAACATGTATGCGGGCAGCATCCTGGAGATATTTATAGTCACGGCCGTGACCACCGTCCTGACCATAAGGTTCTTTCTGGGAGCTACAGGTTACCCCCAAGTAAGCGGCGGTGGTCTCCATATAGCTCACGTATTGATTGGAGGTCTGGCCATGCTGATCTCCATCCTGATCCTCCTGACCTTTCTGGGCAGCTACTCAAAGAGTCTAGCTGCAGTCCTGGGAGGCTTTGGTTTTGGCGCCTTCATAGACGAGCTGGGGAAGTTCATCACCATCGACAACAATTACTTCTTCCAACCAACCATCGGGCTGATCTACATCGCCTTCGTCCTCCTTTTTGTCCTCATTAAGAAGATAAGCAGCAGAAGCTATCTTACAGAGAAAGAGAGACAGGTTAATATCCTGGAGATATCCAAGGAGGCGGTCCTCAAGGGCGATGAGGCTTATGGTATACAGATGGCCAGAAGCATACTGAAGAGGAGTGCAGCCCAAAAGGCATGCCTAAAGGGCTCAAATGAGACCACAGGATGCCTTGATGAGATACCTGATCTGCCTCCTCTTCTAAGTCCTGAGCCCAAAGTCTACGCCGCTGCCAAGACCAGAGCCAAGGGCCTCTATAGCTGGATGATAGGGAGGAGATGGTTTATCCAGTTCCTGATAGCCTTCTTCCTCCTAAATGCCCTGATCTCCCTGATAGAAGTGATCTACCTCACCATAGGCATACAAAATGCCGTCTTCTGGGCAATCTTCGCCCTAGCCTCCCTGGGAGT
>NZ_DAIK01000101.1:1655-17415 GCF_002496085.1 Methanosaeta sp. UBA458
TTCCCTTCACCATCCTGGGCCTAACTCTGCCGTCCCTGCCCCTGGCCGACTGGCTCCGTCTGGGCTTCACAGCCCTAGCAGGCAGCTTCTCTGTGGCAGGGATGCTAACCATACGAAAAGACAGGCTCAAAGCTTACCATCTTTTCGAGAACTCGATGCTGATCTATATTTTCTTCGTCCACGTCTTCGACTTCTTTGACATCCAGCTCTATGAACTCTTTGACCTTTTCGTCGATCTAGTAACGCTTATGGGGCTGAGATATATGATTAATCAGGAGGAGAGGAAGGAATCAGTGATAGGAAATCAGACTAATAAGGTATAATCCCGTTCACGTAATCCTCCTCATAGATTTCCAGAGACCTGTTAAATATTGAGAACATATAGAGCCCTGGTGTTTAAACGTGACTGTAGAACGTGCAGGACTTTGATTTGAACCCTATTTCTATGCATAAGCCATTAATCTAAAATAGTTTTTAGTTAACTATTAGTACTATTACTAATAAGTATATAGGTGAGAAAAACGTCGTGAATCCACAGACCTATTATTAAACATTAAATATCTAATATTTTTTTAAAGAATTGTCGAAAGCAAGGTGGTATGAAATGACAGAAAAAAATTCGAATGCCAGGATAAAGCCCATAGTTGATGGAATAAAGCGATCCAAGGAAAAATTAAAAGCTGTAGTATACAGCGACGAAGGTGGAGAGATAAAGATCTTATGCGAAAAGACTGTTGATCAAGACGAACTGGACTTGGATTTAAAAATGAAAACCAAGGATCTGCCTGAGACTGTAAAATTCGCAGTTGTCCCCGACGAAATAAAATCCAAGAGCTTGATACGTCGACTGGTCCAATCAGATAAGGCTCCCAGTGCTACCATTAAAAAGGATGTATTTAAGGCAAGGGATGGGATAGTCGAAAAAGAAGACTTTGTGAAAAAGGGCATTGATGACTTCCTTCCATTCTGGAAACTTACCCAAAATGTATGCGGCAGGGTGGTCAAGAGAGATCCGATCTTTGGCAACGACTGTCCAGTGCCGGGTGCCACGGTTCACATTTTGGACGTGGATGTGCATTTCATGTGGTGGTATCCCTATCCTGGCCAGCCATGGTGTTGGCTGTTCCCGTTTTGGATTCGCAGGGAAGAGATTGCCACAACAACGACTGACGAGTGCGGACGGTTCTGCGTGGACATTCCCCTCTTTGATATAGATGCCATCCTGAGATGGAGGCTTCGCATCCGCTGCTTATGGGATCTACTTAAACCGCCCAGAGTAATCGATGCCATCGATCTGGGCGTCAAACCCGATCTGAGAGCATATCCCAGGCTGAAACATTTGCCTGAGATGAAATACAGGTCTAGATCGGGCTCTGAAGTTCAGACACCGGTCATTCCACTTCCACCACCAGGTTCACCTGATTTGTATTCCAGTGCGCTGCCTTCGACAAGCCGGTTCTATACAGAGGCGAAATTCGAGATTGCGCGGAGGGCTATATCAGAAGAGCTGTTTGAGCCTCTGGCCAGAGACAAACAGCCGGTGATGGAGAAAGCAGCCTTCCCATTGCCAATATCGCCACCTGCTCTACCTGATGACGAGAAACTGCTGAAGTTACTGCCAGATAAAAGAATGATTGCCAATCTGCGCAAAGCCAAGCCAATCCTGCGCCTCATGCCCTGTTGGGCAGAGATTGTGCCTGAACTGAGGCTATTCCTGGATGTGCCAGATATTGTGTTCAAGGTGGAACAGGACACAAATGGCGATGGCAATCTGGAGACCATTTATGATCAAGGCCTCTTCGATGTGAACTGGAATCTCCAAGACCCCACCACTAACGTTGTCATTGATGTATGGGGAAATGCTATATGCGTCCCATGTGGCGCAGCTGGATATCAACCATGCACCACAACGGGGATAGTTGGCATAAATGATATGCCTGTAGATATCGCATATCTAAAAGATGGATATGCTGTGCGCGTCAACAGGCCCAAGCCAAATGGAGCACGCCCGGAAGCTGAGACACCATTTAGCGGCGTGTTGCGGCTGGTGGGATGTCCAGAATACTCTCAGGCGGCATTCTACAGAGTATTTTATAGTTTTATGGGTTCGGCTAAAGCTTTCAAGGAGTCTTGGTATCAATATAGAATCAGCTCCAGAACGTTTCATGAGGTAATGCCAGATTCAGATGGATTCTATCCCATATTGACTCCAGCTAATGACTACTATCCGTATCATACGCTCATAAATTGGCCAACTTATCACTATTCCAATGGAGAGTACAAGGTGCGTCTGGAGCTATACGATGCGGGTCACAATCCCATCTTGCCCGAACTGCCAGAGGTGGATGTGGTCGTGGACAATAGCCGACCTTTGGTCAAATTCCTGAGCCTTCGCTGGAGGCAAGCAGGAATAGCGGCCTGGAATGATCTGGATCTTGACTGCCCAATCATTTCCAGAATTCCGAATAGCAGTATAGATATGGAGGTTACTTACAATGTGGCTGCGGATCACTTGCGTGATCTGTCAATCAGCCTTGTCGGCTGCAAGGATGGCAGCACAATTATCGGCAGCTCAAGTTACTGGCACAAAGCAGTAAACGATAACAATAAGGTCCTAACATGGACTGTGAATGTGCCGAGCACAGCGGCCCAAGGAGCATACCACTTCTACTTGGAGGGCCGCAGCCGGGCTTTCAACGCCTACGGGGGCTTGGCAGTCGACTGGGAGTTCGATCCATTACACATATACGAAGGCGAGACACTAAACGTAGCCATCATAGATTCTTGAGGGACCTTGAGTAGCTGTCGGGCCACCGGCAGCTTTAACTTTATTGATATCTGTAATAGACTCTTGCAAATCGATATTAGCAGAATGATTTACTCAGTAATTATATGCCCAAACCCGGACTCGAACCGGGGACATTCAGATCTTCAGTCTGACGCTCTCCCAACTGAGCTACTTGGGCTGATAGGTGGGCCCGACGCGATTCGAACGCATGACCTCCGCCATGTCAAGGCGACGTCATAACCAGCTAGACCACGGGCCCGCAAGCAGGTTTCCTATCTTTCCTCGCAGATAAAGGCTTCGGTCAGGCAGAAGGGGGCACGCGGGGAGAGAATTCTGCAGGGACGAGAATGCATCTTACCCGCCATCCTGCCCAACTCCCCAAACCCCATCAGGTGTAATAGACCTCCCGATGATACTCATCCAGGGCCTTGATGGTGACCTGATCCTTCCCGGCGAGGAGAATGGCATCGGCCGCCGCCTGCGCCGCCTGGATGGTGGTGATATAGGGCACATGATAGTCCACCGCACTCCTCCGGATCTGATAGCCGTCTTTCACCGACTGCTTGGTGGTGGGAGTGTTGATTATCAGCTTCACCTCCCCCCGCTTCATATAGTCCAGCACATTGGGGCTGCCGTTATAGATCTTCTGCACCCTCTCCACCTTTATTCCCGATTTTGAGAGATACTCTGCGGTATTGTCCGTGGCGATGATATCCAGGCCTGCATCGACGAGCTTCCTCGCCGCCACAGCCGCTGCCGCCTTGTCCTCGTCTTTGACCGATATGAAGACCACTCCCCCCAGGGGCAGGGGATTGTAGGCTGACAGCTCCGCCTTGAAGAAGGCCAGACCCAGCTGGTAGTCAATGCCCATCACCTCTCCCGTAGACCTCATTTCCGGGCCCAGGAGGGCATCCGCCCCGGGCAGCTTATCGAAGGGCAAAAGAACCTCCTTTACCGCCACATAGGGCACCTTAGGCTCCCTGGTGTACCCCTGCTCGGCCAATGATTTGCCGATCATCACATTGGCCGCGATCTTGGCCAGGGGCAGGCCGGTGGCCTTGGAGACGAAGGGTATGGTCCGGCTGGATCGGGGGTTGGCCTCCAGGACATAAACTGTGCCGTCCTTGTAAGCCATCTGCAGGTTGACGATACCGATCACACCCAGGCCCAGGGCAATTTTGCGCACATAATCCCGCACCACCTCTAAGACGACGCCGGGCAAAGTCTGGGGCGGTATCATGCAGGCGCTGTCGCCTGAGTGGATTCCCGCCTCCTCGATATGCTCCATGATCGCCCCAATCAGGACATCCGTCCCGTCGCAGACGGCATCCACATCTATCTCCACCGCATCCTGCAGGAAGTCGTCGATCAAGACCGGATGCTCCCTCGAGACCCGCACCGCCTCCTGCATGTACACGTCCAGTCCCTTCTCATCATAGACGATCTCCATCGCCCGGCCCCCTAAAACGTAGCTGGGCCGGACCAGGACAGGATAGCCTATCTTTGCCGCCACCTCCCGCGCCTCAGCCGGTGAGAAGGCGATGCCCGCATTGGGCTGGGGGATGTTCAGCCTGGTCATGAGGGCATTGAACCTCTCCCGGTCCTCAGCCAGGTCGATGCTGTCAGGCGAGGTGCCTAAAATTCTCGTCTTCAGCCCCAGGCGAGCGATCTCCTTTTCCAGAGAAAGAGCCAGGTTGATGGCCGTCTGGCCGCCGAACTGCACCATCAGGCCGTGGGGCTCCTCTTTCTCAATGATGTTCATCACATCCTCCAGGGTGACCGGCTCGAAGAACAGCTTGTCCGAGGTATCATAATCGGTGGAGACGGTCTCCGGATTGTTATTGATAATATGGGCCTCTATCCCCTGCTCTCGCAGGGCCATGACCGCATGAACGGTGCAGTAGTCGAACTCTATCCCCTGGCCGATCCGGATAGGGCCCGAGCCCAGGATGAGGACCTTCTTCCGGCCGGAGGGCACAAGCTCGCACTGGGTATCGTAGGAGGAGTAGTAATATGGAGTGGTGGCCTCGAACTCCGCAGCGCAGGTATCCACCATCTTGAAGGTGGGAATGATCTTCAGGGAGCGGCGCAGGTCAGCTATCTCCTCCCGGCTTCGTCCCACCATCGATCCGATCTGCTCATCGGTAAAGCCCGTCCTCTTCGCCCGGCGCAGGGTATCCGCATCCATAACGGAATTTTCGTTTGTTCCCTTAGCCTGCCTTATCTCCTCCTCCATCCGGACGATATTTACAATCCGGTAGATGAAGTAGGGCCCAATGCCGGTGATATCCGATATCTCCTCGGGACTCGTCCCCCTCTTCAGAGCCTCATAGATGGCAAACAGTCGGTCGTCTGTGGGATTCACTAGCAGATCCCGCAGCTCCTCGTCCGTCCAGGTGGCATACTTTCCCTTGTATCCGAAATCCTTGTCGATATCCAAAGACCGTACGGCCTTCAAGAGCGCCTCCTCATAGCTCCTGCCGATGGCCATCACCTCGCCGGTGGACTTCATGGCGGTGGTAAGGGTCTTGTCCGCCCGGACGAACTTGTCAAACGGCCAGCGGGGGATCTTAGCCACCACATAATCCACCATCGGCTCAAAGGATGCCGGCGTCTCCCGGGTTACATCGTTTCTGATCTCATCCAGTGTCATGCCAATGGCGATCTTGGCCGTCACCCGGGCAATAGGATAGCCGGTGGCTTTGGAGGCCAGGGCGCTGGAGCGGGATACACGGGGGTTGACCTCGATCACCCGGTACTCGCCATCCTTGACCGCGAACTGGATGTTGCAGCCCCCCTCGATCTTCAGAGCCCGGATGATATTGATGGCCGCGCTCCTGAGCATCTGAATCTCATGGTCGGTGAGGGTCTGGATGGGGGTCACCACTATCGACTCGCCGGTGTGAATCCCCATGGGGTCCATGTTCTCCATATTGCAGATGGTGATGCAGGTATCATTGCTATCCCTCATCACCTCATACTCCAGCTCCGTCCAGCCCCCCACGCTCTCTTCGAGGAGCACCTGGCTGATCCTGGACCTTTTCAGCCCCAGGTCGCAGATCTGCAAGAGCTCCTCCCGGGTCTTGGCTATGCCTCCTCCCGAACCGCCCAATGTATATGCGGGCCTGACCACCAGGGGCAGACCAAGCTCCTCCATAACCTCCAGAGCCTCATCCAAAGTGTTGACCGCCCGGCTCTCTGGCACCGGCTCGCCCACCTTCTGCATGGCCTGCTTGAACAGGTCCCGGTCCTCAGCCTCCTGAATGGATTTGACTGAGGTCCCAAGCACCTCCACATTGTACTTCTCTAGAATTCCCATCTCTGCCAGCTCGGAGGTGATGTTCAGTCCGGTCTGGCCGCCGATGCCGGCGATGATTCCATCCGGCCTCTCCTTCTCAATGATCTTGGCGACGATATCCGGCTCCAGAGGCTCGATATAGACCTTGTCCGCGGTGTCCGGATCGGTCATGATGGTGGCCGGATTGGAGTTGACCAGGACCACTTCAATCCCCTCCTCGCGCAGGGACTTGCAGGCCTGAGACCCGGAGAAATCAAACTCCGCCGCCTGGCCGATCTGAATGGGTCCCGAGCCTATGAGAAGGACCTTATGTATATCCGCTCTTTTGGGCATCCTCTATCCCCTCCCCGGCACAGCCCGGTCATTTTTGCCATTTTTGTCATCCTTGCCATGCTTGCCCTTCTTGTTATCCATGACCCCCACCACTGAGCTGAAGAAGTGATCGGTGGTGCAATGAGGCCCAGGATAGGCCTCAGGGTGATACTGCACCGCGATGACATCCAGGCTCTTACTCTGGATCCCCTCCACCGTACCGTCGCTGGCATTAAGCTGGGTGACCTCCAGCCCTGTCCCCTCCAGGGAGGAGGGAACTACAGCGAAGTTATGGTTCTGAGAGGTGATGTAGACGATCCCCTTCCCCAGGTCTTTGACCGGCTGATTGCCTCCATGATGGCCGAACTTGAGCTTGAAGGTCTCCGCTCCCAGGGCCAGGGATATGACCTGATGGCCCAGGCATATGCCAAATATGGGCATCTCTCCAGCGAAATGGCGCACGGCCTGGATGGCCTTCTCCGCTCTCTCCGGGTCCCCAGGGCCATTGGACAGAAACAGGGCATCAGGTCCAGCCGCTTCTATATCCTGAATCGTGCTATGTGCAGGGAGCACCATCAGATCAAAATCCCTATCTGACAGGCTTCTCAATATCCTCCTCTTGATCCCCAGGTCGATCACCGCGATCCTCTTGCCCCGGCCTTCAATCCGGTAGGGCTTTTTGCAGGTGACATCCCTCAGGAGGTCTTGGCTGGATATGTCCGGCTGGGATCGGGCCAGGCCCACCACATCCAGATCCATTATCTCGTCCTTCTCACCCACGGCAACCGCGGCCTTCAGCACCCCTTGTTCTCTCACCTTAATGGTGAGCATCCTGGTGTCCACTTCGCACAGTCCAGGCCGGCCCTCATCCAGCAAGAACTGATTGAGGGTTTTGTTCAGGCGGTGATGAGTCGGACGGTCCCAGTGCTCCCTGCAGATCATGGCCCTGGGCCACATCCCGTCCGACTGAAAATCGTCCCCGCTCACCCCATAATTGCCCTGGAGAGGATAAGTGAACAACAGCATCTCTCCATGATAAGAGGGATCGGTCAGCGCCTCCTCATAACCGGACATGATGGTTGTGAAGACCAGTTCGCCCGCGACAACGCCGGGCGCACCAAAACCGGTACCTATCACCCGTGTACCGTCTTCTAACCCTAAGAGCCCAATCATATTATCGGGAAAACAAGACGCCAGGTCGTCTAAATACATTTCGATGATGAGTTGGACGATCAGATCGCAGCAAAGAGATCATCATCTTTTTTAATCTTGAGACCATAATTCGGTCTATGGAAGTATCTGTAGAGACCACGCGCAGCTCCGAGTTCAAGCAGATCTATGCCATCGGGGCAATAGGCGGCCACAGCCCCTATGACTTCAGAATTGCTTTTTACAATGATTCGCCCAAGATCCAGAGAGATGGGAACAAGAACATCACCGTCATGGAAAGAAAGATCGAGATGGAGATCATCTTATCTCCTCTAGCTGCCAAGGAGCTGGCCAGATGGCTGGAAGAGCATATCAAGGACTATGAGAAGAAATTTGGGGAAATCAAGAGGCCTGGTGCAGGGTCTGGCGAGAAGGGTAACACGGAAAAATCCGGAGAATCTGCCCCCATTCAGGGCTACATGTGATGATCCATGAACAGCAAAGAAAAGATTCAACTTCACAAAGGAATGGATTGCGTCCGGAGAATGGATTTTGAGAAAGCCATAGAATACTTCCAAATTGTCACCGCCTCCAATCCGGATATGCCAGAGGCCTGGAACAACCTGGGCGTGGCCTTCTATGGCCTGGGTCGAATCGATGAGGCTCTGGAGAGCTACGACCGATCTATTGCCCTCGATCCGAGTAATCTCGATGCTCTGCGAAACCGTGCATTTCTGCTTCGAAACCAAAAGAGGCTACCTGAGGCCCTGGAGGCCTACGATACCGTCCTGGAAAAGGGAGGAGATGCCATAGACCTCGAGTCCACTGCGGTTGTTCTAACCGCTATGGGAAGGCTGGAGGAGGCCCTCAACTGCCTGTACCTTGCCCGGGAGAAGCTCTCTTTAAAGCGCCTGGAGGATGAGATAGAGATGGTGCAGAAAAAGATCCTGGAAAGGGACGGACAGAGCGGGGATTAGGCCAAATGCGAGCCGGATGGCGGGGCAGAGAGAAAAGAGTAATAGCAGGAAAGCTCTTTGAATCATCAACTGGACGGGGAGGTGAGAGGCTATGAAGGGTTTTATAATGATCAATGTAGAGCCAGGGACAGAGAAAGCAGTCCACGATCGCTTGGAGAAGATCAAAGGGATCTGCGAGGTCGTTCCCGTATACGGTGAGAGGGATTTCATCGCCATAGTAGACGTGGAAGGCATCTCCGACCTCAACCGGGCAGTGATGAATGTGAGGGAGATAAACGGAGTGACCAATACTCAGACCATTCTGGGCATGGAGCTGAAGTTCTAGGACAGGATGCAAATAACCAAGGATTCCGGTTCGCTCTGGCCCCTCTATCTGGCGGTATTCGTCGCCGTCCTGGGATTCACTCTGGTCGTACCATTCTTTCCCAGCTATGTTATGGACCTGGGGGCATCTTACACCCTGCTCGGGTTCATAATATCCATCTACGGAGCGTCGCAGCTGCTAGTCCAGGTGCCTATAGGCCGCCTCTCCGACCGGATGGGAAGAAAGAGGCTAATGCTCATAGGACTGATGACATTTGCAGTCCTCCCACCTCTGTACATCTATGCCGAGAACGCCTATACCCTGCTATTCATAAGAGCTCTGGGGGGTGTCGGTGCCGCCTTCGTCTGGCCCACTGCCATGGCCCTGATCATAGACCAGTCTCGTGCTCACAGCAGAGGAGCCGCCATGGGCTTTTACAATGCTGCCTTTTACTCCGCCCTGGCTTTAGGTCCATTTATGGGGGGAGCGCTCTATGATCAGATGGGGCTTGAAGCACCCTTCTACTTCTGGACCCTCCTGGGAATAGCATCGATCATCATAGTCACTTTTAAAGTACCCGAATCCAGGGGCATAGTCCCGAAGGCTGATGAGCAGCCTCAAAGAAGAGAGGAGCCACTCATCGCCCCTGGATATGCGATCACATTTCTCGCCTGCTGCGCGGTCATCCTCTGGTCAGGGGTGGTGGGCGGCTTCAACATCACCCTTCTCCCTTCCTACGCCAAGGCTCTGGGCTTCTCCACCA
Organism: Methanosaeta sp. UBA458; assembly: GCF_002496085.1. NCBI lineage: Archaea > Methanobacteriati > Methanobacteriota > Methanomicrobia > Methanotrichales > Methanotrichaceae > Methanothrix > Methanosaeta sp. UBA458. The sequence continues at coordinate 11,247 of NZ_DAIK01000101.1, forward strand.
CCGATATAGGGCTCATCTATCTGGTCTATGGAGGAATCACTGCCATCTCCAACATTTACTTCGGCCGCCTGGCAGATCGAGGGAGGAGAAAATGGCTCATATTTCTGGGCAGCCTGGCTGGCCTGATCTCATTTGCGCTTCTCTTCATAGTCTCAAACCTCATCCAGGTACTGATCCTCTTTGCCGGCCTGGGTTTGGGCCTGGGCATATGCAGCCCGGCGGCTGCCGCACTCGTCGCCGATACCACCAATGCATCTCGGAGGGGGGAGACCTATGGCATCTTCAATACTGCCCGTATGTCCGGAGTGGTGGTGGGCCCTATCATGGCCGGGCTGGCGGCGGATATGCAGGGAATTGATGGCGCTTTGTATGCCTTCACTCTGATCGCCCTGGCAATAACTTTGGGAGCTGTTGCCATCCGGGAAGCAAAAGAGGATTCCGTAAATAGCAGGGAAGATGCCGATAGGCTCTGAAAAGGGTGACAGAAAAGACCAATTGAGCTGCAGGAGGGGTCAACTCCCGCCAGCCCGATTTCGGCAGCGATCCGTTCCAGTATCCTTATTGGCTCAAATTCGTCCAGGAGCCCTGGCCACCCACTCGGAATGAGGATTTATCTTTGGCATACAGCAGATTGTTCTCTGCATGGCCGTCGAAGGTGGGAGAGGCCAGGAAAGATGCGGTCCCTTTTCCAGCGCTGGTGATCATTATAGAGTTGGTGACATTTGTATAGTTGACCGGAATGGCACGCATATAGAAGTCCTCGCCCAGGGTGGAGTAATAGGTAAAACCAGCGATCCTGGTGAGGGCAGTGTCTGTGATATTGAAGGCGGCGTTGGCTGAATAATATTCCGATATCGGGAAGGATAGAGGATCGGTATAAAGCCAAGTCGTTCCCAGGGTGGTACTGGCCAGCATTAGGAGCACGGCAGCCGAAATGAGATGCTTTATCATGAACCGTCTTGCTTGCATGAAAGGGATTTAAATCTAACTGACGTTTGGAAAGAAAAATCGGAGGTGGGCATATTTCTCCTCTGCCCACCTCAAAAAGCTTCAAGCCAGCAGCCTTTGCATCCTTTCCGATCCAGAAGCTGCAGGCATTATGCTTATTTGCAGTCTCTTTGCCTTTCTATTCGATGTGCTGGCTCCTACCGTCTCACCATATCCTGCAGCATATAGCCCTGGCCCATGGCACTGTCATAAGCATTGGCTGGGGCATGCTTGCCGTCTCTGACATACACATAGACCCTATAGTTGCCAGCATCGGTGGGAGCACTGGACCAGGTCCACTGATTCTTAGCTGACCAGCTCTGCACGATCCTCCAAACATTGCCGGTGGAGGGGCCTTTCAGCCAGAACTGATAATACAATGGATCTTTATCTGCATCGCTAGCGGTTGCCGTCCACTTAACCGGGGTTCCAGCTCCCTGGGGGCTGGGGCGGTCGGATTTCAGAGCGGTCAGAACCGGCGGCTGATTGGAGATCAGCTGATAGGAGGAGCCCAGAGCGCTATCGTACCCGGTGTCAGGGTAATGCCAGCCGTCTCTGGCGTAGACGTAGACCGTATAGGCTCCGCCATCATTTGGCATGCTGGACCAGGTCCACTGGTTCGCCAGGGACCAGTCTTGAGCTATCTGCCAGACGTTGCCGGTGGAGGGGCCTTTCAACCAGAACCGGTAGTATATCGGATCTTTATCTGCATCGATTGCCGCAGCGGTCCACTTAACCGGGGTTCCAGCTCCTTGAGGGCTGAGGCGGTCGGATTTCAGAGCGGTCAGAACCGGCGGCTGATTGGGGGCCAGGATGAAGGGGGCCCCCACAGCGCTATCATATCCGGTCTCAGGATTATGCCAGCCATCCCGGACATAGACATAGACCGTATAGGCTCCGCCATCGGACGGCAGGCTGGCCCAGGTCCACTGATTCTTATATGACCAGTCCTGCACTATCTTCCAGCTGTTCCCGGTGGATGGACCCTTCAGCCAGAACCGGTAAAGCAGTGGCTCCATATCCGGGTCAGTCGCTATTGCTGTCCAGGTCACAGGCGTTCCTGCCTTCTGGGAGCTGGGTTTGTCCGATCCAAGGGAGATCAGAGTGGGGGGCAGATTCTGCCGCCGCACTGTGAACAGCGCACCAGCATCATCGTCCCATCCGGCTGGGCTGGAATGGAGGCCATCCCTCACCTGCACCTTGATCTCGCTGGTGCCCGCATCAGCCGGCGTTGTCGGCCAGGTCCAGGTTGGATCGGTGGACCAGTCGCGGACCATTCGCCACAGTCCGCCGGTCGATGGACCCCTCATCCAGTACCTGAAGAAGAGCGGATTGCCCTCCGGGTCGCTGGCGGTGGCCGCCCATCTGATGGTAGCTCCTACTGGCTGTGCGCTGGGAAGGTTCGTGCCCAGGCCGGTGATCACCGGAGGCAGGTTCACATTCATGATGAAGAACCGGCCAACCTGATAGTCATCCGAGCCGGCAGGTCCGGCATGCTTGCCGTCCCTGACTGCTACCAGCACCTCGCTGTAGCCCACGTCTGCAGGAGTGGTCCTCCAGATCCACTGGTTGCTCTTGCCCCAGCCGGTCATATCCACCCAGAATCCGCGGGTGGCAGGACCGCGCAGGAAGAACCGGTACTGCAAGGGGTCTCTGTCTGGATCAGAGGCTATAGCCGTCCACTTGATCCAGCTGCCGGCATACTGCGGCTCAGGCCGGTCGGTGTAAAGGACCTGCACACTGGGCGGCAGATTGCCGCCGGTCAGGCTAAAGGAGACGGTCTTCTTGACATCGTATCCTCCTGGGCCAGAATGCTGTCCATCCCTGATCCAGACCTCAACCTCATACTTACCGGCAGGATAGCCGAGAGTGTTCCAGGTCCAGACGCTCCTGCTGCTATAGCCGGTGTCCAGGTTGATTCCCGGCCCTCTAACCAGGAATCTGTACTGGAGAGGATCAAGGTCATCTGCCCTGGCCGTCCAGATGATCGGTGTTCCAGACCTCTGGGGACTGCTCTTGTCCGGGATAAGTGATGGATTGGCAGGCAATGGATTCCAGTTGCCGAAATCCTTTCCAGAAACGCTGGTAGTGGATGAATCCAGGGTGACGGTATAAGTGCCACTCGCTGGTGCCTTCTGATCCCATCCGGGCTGATGAATCTCCCGAACGGTATAGGTTCCAGAGGCAACATCCGTGAAACTGTAAGAGCCGTCAGCTTCGGTGGTTGCAACCTTTATCACCCCTCCTCCAGCCGGCTCCAGGTTGATCTTCCAGCCGCCCATTCCTGGCTCGCCGGGATCTCTGACCCCGTTGCCGTTGATATCGTTGTACTTCACTCCAGAGATGGATTGAGCTGCCAATCTATTCCCAAAGTCGTTGTCCTTTGCCTCTCTGGGAGGTGTTCTCACATCGAAGACTATGCTGTGGCTCCCCCCCGCTGGAGCGGTCTGCGTCCAGCCGGTTCTTGAGGTCTCGCTAACCTTGTATGTGCCGGGAAGGAGCCTCTCGAACTTGTAGTTGCCGTTGTTGTCCGTGGTGGCGGTAAGGGTGGGAAGCGGCTTGCCAAACCAGGTGCTCCCGGTCAGGACCATCTCCCAGCCGGAAAGGCCCTTCTCACCGGGATTCTTGGTGCTGTCGCTATTCAGATCCTCGTACTTCATTCCGGATATGGAATTAGATCCGCGTATTCCGAAGTTGACGTTGGTCACCACTACCGTTTTGATGGTCACTGTGACCGTGGAAGAGGTGGTGAGGACCATGCCCGTCGGGACGGGATCGTTTATGGTGTAGGTCCCAGGCAGGACGTTCTCGAAGCTGTAGAGTCCGTTCTCATCGGTGGTGGTATTGGCCACTACCTTGCCGTTCTCGACCAGGCTCACTTCCCCGCCGGGAATGCCAGGCTCATCCTCGTCCTGCAGGCCGTTGCCGTTGATGTCATAGTACTTCTGGCCGGAGATGGAAAGACCGCCGCTGTTGGCGAAATCCTTGTCGGCCACATCGGCATCCTTAAGCTCAACCGTCCAGGGGCCTTCAGGTGCTATCTGATTGATGCCCTCTGCAGCGACCTGGCTTATGCTGTAGGTTCCAGGAGACAGATTGCGGAAGGCATAAGAGCCATCTTCAAGCGTGGTGGTGGCATTTATGACGCTACCGTCGCGGGATAGCTGAATGGCCACTCCAGCCCTGCCCGGCTCGCCCTCATCCTTGACGCCGTTGCCGTTGCTGTCCAGGAAGCTGGTTCCTGATATGGCAAAGGAGCCGTGGTTGCCGAAGTTTATGTCTGCTACATCCCCATCCGTCAGCTCCACGGTGTAGGAGCCTTCAGGAGGTGCAGTCCTGGTCCAGCCAGCCTGCTCGACCTCGGATACGGTGTAGCTTCCGGGGGATAGCTCTGCGAACTTATAGGATCCGTCCTTTTCCGTGGTGGCAGTGCTGATCAAACTGCCGTCTCTAGAGAGCTCAATCGTCCAGCCCTCCATTCCCGGCTCGCCGTCGAAGGCACCGTTGCCGTTCAGGTCGTTGAACTTCCTGCCGGAGATGGTGTACTGGACGAGCTTGTTGACGAAGTCCAGGCCTTCAACGTCTCCTTCGGATAGATCGACGTTATGAGATCCGCCTTCGGGAATTGCTGCCACCCAGCCAGAGGGCAGAGTCTCGCTGATGGTGTAGCTTCCAGCATCAAGATCCTGGAAACTATAGGTTCCATCCTCTCGGGTTAAGACGCTAACCTGGCTTTGATCCGGTTTGGTTATCTGTACCGTCCAGCCGGATAAGGCCTCGCCGCTGTCAGACACACCATTTCCGTTCTTGTCCTCATATACCAGGCCCGAGATGTTCATCTTCGGCTCGGCGAGGGTGAAGTAGCCGGAGTACTCGGAGTCAAAGCCGTCTTCGCCAGAGTGTTGTCCATCTCTAACCTGAACTTTCACCTGGTTCTCTCCCCGATCTATTGAGGATGTCACCCAGGCCCAGGTATCATCTGAAATCCATTCTGTCTTTGGCTCCCAGGCTCCATTTGTTGCCGGTCCATTGAGGAAGAACCGGAAGAGCAACGGATCCATGTCCACGTCAGTGGCATTGGCGGTCCAGGTTACAGTCACCCCTGGCTTCTGGGGGCTTATGATATCCGGAATCAGAGAGTTCAGCACAGGGGTCTGATTCTCCACAACAGGAGCTACGACCTCTGCATCCTCTTCAGATACCTCTTCGGTCAGGTTCTCGGTGATGTTCTCCGGTGCGATGGGAGTGGTGATGTTCTCAGTCACTGGAGGGGCCAGAGTATCCTCTGGGATCTCCACCACTTCAGTCACATTCTCCGCCTCAGCGGTCATATTGGCCTGAGCGGTGGCATTCTCTTCATCTGTGACATTGGCGGGAGCTGTCACATTGACCTGGTCAGTGACGTTTGTCTCAGCGGGAGCGATCTCCTCCGCAGGTTCCTCTGCAAAGGGAGCTTCTTCTTCGAGCGGCACTATGACGAACTCGGAGCTTCTGTTTCCGCTATCGCCCTCCGGCCCCTCATGCTGATCGTCCCTGGCCTGGGCTGTGATCAGGAATGATCCGGCCTCAGATGCAGTCCAGATGAACTTGTTTTCTGCCTGCCAGTCGGTGACTGCAGTCTCGTTGACCAGGAAGCGATAAGATATGGGATCATCTTCCGGATCGCTGGCAACTGCTGTCCAGTTGACACTGCTTCCCAGAACCTGGGGGCTTCCCAGATCGGCTGAAAGCTCTGTGATGCTTGGTGATTCATTCGGCTCAGCAGCGGCCTCTTCGACCGGTTCTGCTTCTGCGACCTCCTGAGCAGCTTCTTCTGCCAGAGGCATTGTTATGGCGAACTCAGCGCTTCTGTTTCCGCTCTCGCCTTCGGGTCCATCGTGCTGATCGTCTTTGACCTGCACGGTGATCAATGCCGTTCCGGCTTCTGTTGCCGTCCAGGCGAACAGATTCTCGGGCTGCCAGTCGGTGACTGGGGTATCGTTGACCAGGAAGCGGTAGGATATGGTATCATTTTCCGCATCGCTGGCCGTTGCTGTCCAATTGATCCTGCTTCCCAGAAGCTGTGGGCTTGCCAGATCAGCGGCCAGATCCATTAGCTCTGGCGGATTGTTTGGAGCAGCCTCAACCACGAATTCCGCTGTCTGGGAGCTATCTCCTTCTGGATTGTGGTTGTTGTCCCGAG
>NZ_DAIK01000101.1:17504-17748 GCF_002496085.1 Methanosaeta sp. UBA458
GTATCATTTTCCGGATCGGATGCCGCCGCAGTGAATGTTACTGCTGCGCCAGCAATTTGGGGGCTGGCTAGATCTGAAGCCAGATCAAATACCTCAGGCGGATTGTTTGGAGCAGCCTCAACCACGAATTCCGCTGTCCTGGAGCTATCTCCTTCCGGATTGTGGTTGTTGTCCCGAGCCCTGACCTCGATGGTATGGGAGCCGATCTCCTGCTCGGTTGTCGTCCAGGTCCAGCTCGGGATGG
>NZ_DAIK01000101.1:17830-18144 GCF_002496085.1 Methanosaeta sp. UBA458
GTATCATTTTCCGGATCGGATGTCGCTGCGGTGAATGTTACCGCTGTCCCGGCTATCTGGGGGCTGGCTAGATCTGAAGCCAGATCAACTACCTCAGGCGGATTGTTGGGAACGGCCTCAACCACAAATTCAGCTGTCTTGGAGCTATCTCCTTCCGGATTGTGGTTGTTGTCCCGAGCCCTGACCTCGATGGTATGGGAGCCAATATCCTGCTCGGTTGTTGTCCAGTTCCAGCTCGGGATGGAGGTGAACTCAGTCTGAGCCACGTCATCCAAGAGGAACATGAACTCCAATGTATCATTTTCCGGATCGGA
>NZ_DAIK01000013.1:0-6798 GCF_002496085.1 Methanosaeta sp. UBA458
AAAAAAAGAAAGGGAGATCATGCTCCCTGAAAAAAGGTAAAAAATCTCTGTGTCTCTGTTCCTCTGTGGTTCCGTCCGTCAGTTTGCAGCCAAGCACTGTGCACTGCAACCATAGAGACGCAGAGGCACAGAGAACAAAAAAAAGAAAGGGAGATCATGCTCCCTGAAAAAAGGTAAAAAAACTCTGTGTCTCTGTTCCTCTGTGGTTCCGTCCGTCAGTTGCCAACCGACACTGTTCACTGCAACCACAAAGGGCACAATAGCCTCACAAAGTACGCACAAAAGGAACCATTTTCCACTAACCTACCGAATCTCACAAACTCAGGAGTTGAACTATTTCAATGAAGGTCGTTGTAACCGGCGGCGCGGGCTTCATAGGCTCGAACCTAACTGATGAACTCGCAAGAGACCACGAGGTCACCGTCATCGATAATCTATCCACAGGCAGAATAGAGAACCTGGATCACATCCGGGATAGAATCCAGTTCATAAATGGCAGCATCCTGGATATGGATCTGCTCCGCCGGGCGTTTGCCGGCGCAGATACCGTCTTTCACCAGGCGGCCATCCCCTCGGTGCAGAGGTCGGTGGACAATCCCATCGCCTCCAACCAGGCCAATGTTGACGGCACGCTCAATGTGCTGGTGGCGGCTAAAGACAGCAGGGTGAGAAAGGTGGTTTTCGCCTCGTCCTCATCGGTCTATGGCGATACGCCCACCCTGCCCAAGAAAGAGGATATGAAGCCCAACCCCAAATCGCCCTATGCCATCACAAAGATGGCGGGAGAGTACTACTGCCGGGTCTTCTCTGAGGTATACGGACTTAAGACCGTATGCCTGCGGTATTTCAACGTCTTCGGGCCCAGGCAGGATCCTAAATCGGAGTATGCAGCGGTGATCCCGCGATTTGTCACCAGGATACTGCAAGGAAAGCCGCCGGTGATATACGGCGATGGCCAGCAGACCCGGGATTTCACCTTTGTAAAGGACGTGGTAAAGGCCAACATGCTGGCAGGAAAGGGCGATGCGGAGGGCGTATTCAACATCGCCTGCGGAAGGAGGATCAGCCTGAACGATCTGGCTGGTCTCATAATGGAGATCGTTGGAAGGCAGGTCGAGCCGGAGTACGACGAGCCCAGAGCGGGGGATATCAGGGACTCGCTGGCGGATATCTCTGCTGCCGGGGAGGCCCTGGGCTACCATCCTGATTATGATATGAATTCGGGGCTGAAGGAGACGGTCAAATGGTTTCAGAAGATCTAAAGGATAAGACGGTATGCGTGGTGGGCCTGGGGTATGTGGGACTGCCGCTGCTGGCGAGCAGAACGTAGATTGTGTAAGGATCGGCCTTGATTTTTGTACTGCGATTCTCAACTGCAATTCATCTACCGGAGCGGCTGGTGGAAGACGAGGTGCCCCTAGTGGGCACTGGATATTATGCGGGAACTCTTGAGTTTGATTCCGAAGCGGGGAGCAGATGAGAACGATGCTGTGATGGAAGCGCCGGAGCAGCAATAATTAATATGCGAAGTCCAGAATCTAAATCATAGAAGCACTCAAATGTGTTCAGGTTGGCGAAGCTGAGGCCGGTTGACGCTGCTATGGTCGTGAAGGCTCTTACGGATGTCGGCTTTCAAACTTAACCGTTATCCCCATTCATGAAAGAGAGGAACTTGGGAGAGGGATTTTTAGATCGTTCTGCATCTACCGTTCCTCTGTGTTTCTGTCTCGTGATAAGTAACATTTATAGATACCTAACATCCTAATAATATGTCATGGGTCGCAAGAGATACAAGGACCAGATCCTCCTTCAGATTTTGCAGCTTTGTGCCGAGGAAGAAAGCGCGAGCAAGACGCAAATTGTATATGGTGCAGGCCTGAATTTTCGCACAGTGATTCCTTATTTGGAGCTGGTCACCCGGAACAGGCTTGTGGAAATCCAGGAGGGCAAAGTGCCCAGATATAAAACCACGGCGAAGGGGAAGAAGGCGCTTGGATATATGCGGGAACTGAGGAATATGATTCCAGAGCCCCAAGTGCCGGCTGATTGATATCTTATCGAGGGGCGACGGGGACGAAACCAAAGAGGAACAGAGACGCAGAGGGCGAAAAAATTAGGGGTCCATCAATTTCTTAGTGTGAGCTTTATGCCCTTTGTGAGCTTTGCGGTGATTATATGTTCGTCGTGAGATCGGATGATCGAATCTGAGCCTAACAAATTCAAACCACAAAGGGCACAAAGATCACAAAGGACGCGCAAAGCCTGTTTTTTCAACGCCCAATTCAATAAACTAATTTTATAATATATCGATAAAATTCCTGTAGTTTCCAAGTTTTTGATTTTGCATACGCAATGCAGTAAAGAGGTAAAGCACATGCTATTAAATAGAAAAATATTAGCACAAAAGAGATACCTATCGCTAGTCAATTATGCAAGAATTGAATTCCGTTTATAAAGTTGGTGGTTGAAGTGAAAAACTTGGAAAGTACAGTAAAATTCAATAGAGAGGTCAATTGATGAAAGCACTGGTAACAGGTGGAGCGGGATTCATCGGCTCCAATTTGGTGGAGGCGCTGATAGATGACAATGAAGTCACGGTGTTGGACAACCTGCACACCGGCAGTATGGACAACCTGAAATCGGTTCAGAGGGATGTGAAATTCATAAAGGGCTCCTGTAACGACTGTCTAGACCTGGGGCTAGAGCCGGAGATCATATTCCACCTGGGGATTCCCTCCTCCTCGCCCATGTACAAAAAGAATCCCTTCCTGGTAGGAGAGGCGATAAACGGCATGGTGGCCATAATGGAGCTGGCCCGGAGGAGTGAGACAAAGAAAGTAGTCTTTGCCTCCTCGTCCTCCCTTTATAACGGTGTCCCCACACCGCACCGGGAAGACGCGACTATACCGGTCAAGGACTACTACACCGAGGCACGGCTGGCCATTGAGAGAGTGGCTGAGCTTTACCATCAACTCTACGGAATTGATTACGCAGGCTTGCGGTTCTTCTCGGTCTACGGCCCGCACGAGGTGGCCAAGGGGTCTTATGCCAACATGATCACTCAGTTCCTGTGGGGCATGAAGGCCGGAGAGCAGCCGGTCCTATTTGGCGACGGAACGCAGACCCGCGACTTTACCTACGTGAAGGACATTGTGGACGCTTTGATTCTGACCTCAAAGAAAGGCACCGGGATCTTCAATGCAGGGACAGGCAAGGCTTTTAGCTTTAATTATTTGGTGGACCTGATCAACTCCCGCCAGGGAACCGACCTGAATCCCATTTACAGAGAGAACCCGATCAAGAACTATGTGATGCACACCCTGGCGGATACTGCCAAAATACAGAGCCTCGGTTTTGCACCCAGGTATTCGCTGGAGAATGGGTTGAAAGAGATCATAGACGGAGAGATTAGGGATTAGGATGATGATTGCTATAGGCCATGCGACTGTGATTCCGCTCCAGAGACTTCACATTTGTAAAGGATTGGTGAAAGCCAACATCCTGGCAGGGATGGTCGCTGCAGAAGGCTTCTTTGCCATCGCCTGCTGCAAGAGAATCAGTCTGAACGAGTTCGCAGGTCGCATCATGTTGATCATAGACATTCAAGTCGAGCCGGAATACGACATGCCCAGAGCGGGGGACATCAGGGACTCGCTGGCAGACATCTCTGCTGCAGGGGAAGCCTTGGGCTACCATCCTGATTATGATATGAACTTGGGGCTGAAGGAGACGATCAAATGGTTTCAGAAGATCTAAAGGATAAGACGGTATGTGTTGTGGGGCGGGGGTATGTGGGGCTGCCGCTGGGTGTTATGCAGGATTTCTTGAGCAGTTCGAAGACAGGTGCCCGCTGACTGATGTCTATTCAAATGGCTACAGGGACAAAACCACAGAGAAGCAGAGGCACAGAGAAAAAAAACGAAATTCAACCACAAAGAACACAAAGCTCACAAAGAACCCGCAAAAGTTGCTTCGATTTCCTGATAACCGAGAATTTTTGGTGCGGTCTTTGTGCCATCACATGAAAAACTCTTAAGGCGTACTGGTTTTTCATGCTTTGGGCATAATCCCCTCCTGAGGATCATGGGCACTTTGTAGTTCAGTTAGCATGTCATCAGTAACTTAATATAAGTACCCCCCAAACCCATCCCTCATGTCGCACAAGCGCTATAAAGACCAGATACTCCTAAATATCTTGCAAGTGTGCGGAGGGGGGACAAGCAAACCGCAGATTGTCTATAAATCCGGCCTGAATTTTCGCACCGTCGTCCCATACCTCGACCTCCTCACCAACCGCGGCCTGGTGGTGCGCGAAGAGGGCAAGATACAAGTGTACATGACGACCGAGAAGGGCGAGAAGGCGCTCGGGCACCTGCGGGAGATCGAGAGGCTGGTGTGGACAGGAACAGTGACAGATGAGGAAAAGCTCATAAGTTAAATAAGCGGCTTTGGGATCAGATAACAATCATGTGGAACATTTATGTAAGCCGCCATCTGAATTGAGGGGAATGATAAGAGGGGGCGGCTGAGATAGCGAAGGCTTTTTCAAAAGTTAGATTTCAAAAATTTTACGAGAGATAGTTAAGCTTACCTCAAAGGAATATGATGTCATTGGTTAAGGCGGGGAGGATTTTATTGGCTCCAAATAAAAAAGAGTGCTGCAAGAGCTGCGGGATGGCTAAGTGAGGACATCAAACGACTTCCTGAACATGATCAGCAAAGAGGCATGATGAGCAACGGCGTATCTGGGGCCTGGAATGGCATCGCTTCTACGCTAAAGGTTGGGCTGCACAGCACCGTAGCCAAGAACGCTGCTTCGCTGTACGTCATCCAGTTTGCACAGTATATCCTTCCACTCATTACTATCCCCTATCTAGTTCGGGTGCTTGAGCCCTCAGGATACGGTCTCGTGGCCTTTGGCCAGGGTTTCATCGCATACTTCACGATCTTTGCAGACTATGGGTTTGCACTTTCAGCCACAAGAAAGATCTCACTGGAGAGGGAGGATATTTCAGCGGTTAGCTGGACTGCCTCTAATGTCTGGGCATCCAAGGCGCTTTTGGGAGCCGCAGGCTTCATATTGCTCCTGCTGGCTGTGTCCTTGGTTCCAAAGCTTCAGGAGTCCTCAACGCTACTACTAATACTGTACGGCGCTGTAATCGGAAGTGTGCTCTTTCCGACCTGGCTCTTCCAGGGAATGGAGAGGATGGTTGCCATCTCTGTGATAAACCTGATAATGCAGCTCTTTATCCTGGTCGGTGTCTTCACTCTCGTACACCGGCCTGAAGATTACATAGTATATGCGGTGATCATCAGCGCGGGCTCAATATTTTCAGGGCTCGCTGGGACCGTTATTGCATTCTTCATGTTCAAGCTGAAACCTGTTATGCCATCGAAGAAGGGAATTCTGGTGACCATGAGGGAAGGATGGGTGCTCTTTCTCTCCCAGGCATCAATGAGTTTATACACAGTTGGAAATGCATTCATACTGGGACTTCTGGCAAATACTACTGCTGCAGGGTACTACAGTGCTGCGGAGAAAATCGTGAATGCTGTACTGGGGCTTCTTGGGCCAGTTACACAGGCTGCGTATCCTAGGTTTAGCATAATGGCGGCTGAGTCGAGAGATTTGGCCCTTCAATGGGGGCAAAGAATGTTGCTCATAATTGGAGGGTTGGGATTTATTTTGTCGGTAGCGATATTTGCAGGTGCACCAATACTCGTTAACATAGTTCTCGGACCAGAGTACGAGCCTTCTATAACCGTAATGCGGATATTGGCAGGTTTGTGTTTTCTGATTGCAGCTAGCAACGTATTGGGCATTCAAATCATGATACCTTTTGGCAAAGACAAAGCATTCACAATAATTCTTTTTGGCGCGGGTATACTCAATCTAACACTTGCGATTCTGCTTGCACCGATATGGCAGGAGTCCGGCACGGCAGTTGCAGTCTTGTTTAGCGAAGCATTTGTAACAGGTGCAATGTTTGTTTATCTCTCTATTTGCCGGATTGATCTACTAACGTGGCCAACTATCATAGGCATCTACGAGGCTATTGGTAAGCAAGGAAAGTCATGAGGGATGAAGAGGTTGTGTATCTGCCAGAGGTAGAGGCTATCGCTTCGATCCGGGAGGAACCACTAGTATTAGGTATTTAGAGGAGGTACCTTCGAGCAGCGCCCTGTCTGCATGCCTCCGTATCTCATGACCTATTCAGGAAGATTCTACCAAGGGAGAGGTTCCTGCGTTAGGCACCGGAGATTGATGAAGTGAAGCTCGGCGGAGGGGTCCAAAAGCGATGGCTGAAGTCATTCTAAAACTGATGGACGGTGAGGACATGAGAGACGCCTTTAAAAAAGAAGGAGTGCAAATTGCAAAGCAATTTACCTGGGAGTATGTGTTTAGCTGTTGACGTGAAATAAACCATACAAATTTATATTGTAGAACGTTATCTATATAATTATGGATGACAACACAAATTATGAACCCTTTTTAAAAGCTATATCAGGTGCCGATCCTGTCCAAGCAAGGCGATTTGCGGCGGCCAGAGCTCTTGAGATCGGTTGGGGTGGTGTCTCAAAGGTTTCTTCAATAACCGGGTTAGCCCGAACCACCATCGATAAAGGCATTCAAGAGCTTGAGAACGAAGATGAATTGAAGCCGCCAGAGAGACTCCGTAAGCCAGGCGGAGGACGGAAGAAAGCCGAAAGCAAGGACCCAACCCTGATGAGCCATCTAGAAGATATCATGAAGGAAAGCACGTCAGGCGATCCGATGAGTCTTCTCAAATGGACATA
>NZ_DAIK01000013.1:6815-11395 GCF_002496085.1 Methanosaeta sp. UBA458
AATCAACCTATGCCATAGCCGACGAGCTGCAGCTAAAAGGGCATGATGTGAGTCACGATACAGTAAGACGCCTCCTAAAAGAAGATGGCTATTCACTTCAAGCCAACAAAAAGACATTAGAAGGCAAATCCGTTCCAGAAAGAGATAGTCAATTTCGCTACATCAATATGCAGGCAGCCAAATTTATAGACGAGGGCGATCCTGTTATCTCTGTCGACGCGAAGAAAAAAGAGAGCATTGGTGATTTTAAGAACTCAGGAAGGACCTGGAGGCAAATAGGCGATCCCGAAGAGGTAAATGTGTATGATTTTCCATCGTTAGCGATTGGCTCTGCAATTCCTTATGGGATTTATGATCCCAAGAGAAATGATGGATTGGTTAATATAGGCAAGAGCCATAATACAGCAGAGTTCGCTGTTGAAAGCATCCGACAATGGTGGAATTTAGTTGGAAAATATCGTTATGCGGGGTGCAAAAATTTGCTTATCTGTGCTGATGGCGGGGGAAGCAATGGAAGTCGAAACAGAAGCTGGAAATTCTTTTTGCAGGATTTGGTGGAAGAAATTGGAAGAACAATAACAATTTGTCATTTTCCGCCGGGAACAAGCAAATGGAATAAGATTGAGCATTGCATATTCTCATTCATAGGCATGAATTGGCGAGGAAAACCGTTGGCCAGCTATGAAACGATTATCAAGCTGATCGGTGCAACCAAGACTAAGAAAGGACTTAGAGTACAGGCTCGCTTAGACGAAAGAGACTATGAAACTGGTAAGAAGATCTCTGATGAAAATATGGCACAATTAAAAATTATCCTACATGAATTATATCCTAAGTGGAATTATTCTATTGAACCGCGTACAAATATAATAGGGTCACGGATTATTGAGTAAATTATTTTCCGTCAACCTCTTAGCTCACCTCAATCAGCATCATTAAACCCATTTCATGATATTTAGGATGACCAGTTCCAGAGAGCTAACTTCAAGTAGCGAGGGCTGAAGATGTTGTTTTTCTATCTGGATCAAGTTTTTGATTAGTATGCATTCATTGACCAAAAACAACATCGAGAGATGGATTCTGATGGAGCTAAACACATACACCTGGGATAATACTATGGATAAAATTGATTATCTATTTAATCATGGATTAGCAGGGAGATTGGTTCTTTGACCTTGGGTGACGTTTCAGATAAAAGGTCTGACAATGGCAAATTAGTCCTTAAAGCTAAAAACAAGAATAACTCTAAATTTGCAATCCTCGGCGGTGGTTTAACAGGATTGACCTTAGGCAATCTGCTAAGTCAAAAAGGGATTAGCTTTGATATCCTAGAGAAAGAGACAGAATGCGGCGGCCTGATGAAATCCCTGCAGGAGCGGGGCTTCACCTTTGATTATGGTGGCTCTCATATAATCTTCTCGAAAGATCTGGAAGTATTAGATCTAATGACAGATCTCCTGGGAAATAACAAGGTAAAAAACCGGAGAAACACGAAAGTTCTATATAAAGGTCGCCATATCAAATACCCCTTCGAGAATGGCCTGTCCGATCTGCCAAAGGAGGACAACTTCGAATGCCTGTATAGCTTCATTCAAAACTTGATCAGAAAGGAGAGGGGAGAAGTAAACTCACCAAGGAACCTCAGAGATTGGTTCTATCACACCTTTGGTGAAGGTATAGCCGAGAAGTACCTACTTCCTTACAATGAGAAGATATGGAAGTTCCCGACCGAGAGGATGAGCCTGGAATGGGTAGAAAGAATACCAAATCCACCAGTGGAAGATATCCTAAGATCATCTCTGGGGATAGAGACGGAAGGGTACACGCACCAGCTCAACTTTTACTATCCAAGAATTGGAGGCATTCAGGCCTTGATTGGTTCGTTGCAGGATAGGATTGAGGGCAATATCGTTGCAGGTTTCGAAGTAAAAATAGTCAGAAGAGAGGATAATAAATGGATTGTCTCGAACGGGCAAGAGAAGAGGTCGTATGATAGGATCATCTCTACAATACCGATCCATGCGCTGGTAGACGCCATGGAATCCCCCCAGGATGAGATCAGAATTGCAGCAGAAGGCCTCAAATACAACTCACTTATCTCGGTCATGATTGGCCTTGATAAGCCTAGTATCAATGACCTAACCTGGCTATACATACCCGATGAAGATGTAATAACCCACAGGGTGAGCTTTCCCTCTAACTACAGCCCGGATGTCGCCCCAGGGGGTAGATCTTCGGTCCTGGTAGAGATCACATGCAACATCAGAGATAGATTTTGGAGGATGGAGGACGAAGCTGTGGCTGAAAGGGTGATCGATGACTTGCATAAGCTAAAAATAATAGACAGGGATGATGTCAGCTTCAGTGCTGTAAGGAGGCTTAAGTACGCTTATGTCATTTCCGATCTGGATTATCAGGAGAACATAAGAAAAGTTAAAATGTACATGCAGGAGGTCGGAATAGATTTGCTCGGAAGGTTCTCTGAGTTCAAATACCTGAATATGGATGACTGCATTAGGAGCGTATTAAATTATCTAGAAAAAGATAATACCGCGATCGAAACAGATAAACCGGAGAGGGCTACATAAGGTGCATATGATGACAACCATTAATATTGTCCCTGCAATTGGGATCTGCTTAGTTATTGACGCAAAATCAAACTGCGCGCGGCCACCCCACCCTAAAGGGATGGGGTATGCTTCGGGCCGCGCGCTTCGGTTAGATGGGATCCAGAAACAATCACATCATAGGTTCATTTGATCTAGCAACCAGAATAATTATGAGCCTGCATCAGATGGCCAGAAAATGGAGTGAACCCCTGATAGTAGACAGGTAGTTAAGCAACGGTATTTAAAGCAACCTCCAATTCGAACTGATCTGGAGATCTATAATCCAGTGCCGAATGCAGTCTCTTCTTGTTGTAAACCTTCTCAATGAAATGCCAGATGTTTTCATAGGCATCTTCAAATGTTCCGTACTCATTAAGATATACCTCCTCGACCTTTAGAGTCTTGATAAAGCTCTCAGCAAATGCATTGTCATATGGATTTCCTTTTCTGGACATGCTAATCAGAATGTTATGGTCTTCAAGACAGTCAACATAATCTTTAGATGCATACTGCACCCCTTGATCCGAATGATGGATGAGACCGGTTAGAGATTCTGACCATCTATTCCTCAATGCCTTTGCCAATGCATTCATGGCCAGCTGGCTCCCCAAACTCCGGCTCAGATCCCAGCCGATACACTTTCTGCTAGCGAGATCCAGGATCACTGCCAAATAGATATGCTCATGTCGAAGCTGGATGTATGTGATATCCGATGCCCAGATCTGATTCAATCCGGTTACTGTTGTACTCTTCAGAAGGTTTGGATATACCGGCAGTCCATGGCTGGAATCAGTAGTTACTGGCTTGAACTTCTTTTTATGGCACAACAGGCTATCCAGATGCATGAGCCTCAGTACTCGCTTGTGGTTAACAAGATAGCCGCGATGCTGGAGCTCTGCCGTAATCCTTCGATAGCCGTATCCGGGAAATTCCAGAGCTATATCTTGAATCTCGTCTCTGAGAACGGTATTTTCGGTATTATCAGATAGATTTGCCTTCTGCTCTATTCGCCATTTGCAGTAGCCGCTGCGACTTACATCCAATACCTGACATGATTGAGATATGGACAACTGAAGGCTGCTCGAATGTGCTTCCTGGATAATCATGTACTGCCTCTTAGTGTTGGTTTTAGTCTCTCCTCTCGGACCTTCTTCTGGGTCATGGCGAACGCTTTTTTTAAAAGCTCGTTCTCGGCATGAGCCTGACCAAGCAGCCTCTCAAGCTCGGCAATCCTGGCCTCGTACTTGCACCGGTTGCCATTGCCACTGAACGCTCTTTCAGGATTCTCGGCTAGTTCATCTCGCCACCGGCAGGGAAGACTGGGATGTATGCCGTTCTCGCGGGCGATTTGAGCAAGGGGTTTCTCGGACTCAAGCTCGGCTACTACTGATATCTTAAATTCTCGGTCGTAGCGCCGTCTGGTCTTTTTCATGTGATTCCCTCCATGAGTTGCCATTGTTTAACTCATTGTCCACTCGGAGGGGTTCACTCCAAAACCCTGTTAATCAACCTTAGGAAAACATGAAAAATGGGCGAGGGTTCACTTCATCCCCAACCTAAAGGATGGGGAATTCGTGACCCTCCGCGCTCCCTATGTATTAAGTAATATAATTGCGATATTCTTTTAGGGCGATTATGGACGAAGGTGACACTAACAAGCAACTTCATGAACAGAATGAGCTTCTAAAGCGTGAGAACGAGTTGCTTAAGGCAAGCGTAAGTGAAATTGAGCCACTTAAGGCAAGGATCCGCGAACTTGAAGCCCGATTAGCTCAATATGAGAATTCACATACTCCACCAAGTCTAAGGCGAGGCCGTAATCGCAAAAAAGATCGAGATACGAATAATAAAGGAAAACCTGGTCAAAAGGTCGGACACAAAGGCGTAACAAGACCGTTTGTGGCTCCAGATAAGCAAATGGAAGTTACTATGGATCGCTGTCCCGATTACGGGGCAGAGCTTGGTTCTCCT
>NZ_DAIK01000062.1:0-5111 GCF_002496085.1 Methanosaeta sp. UBA458
ATGCGAGCCCACTCTCACTTATGGCAAGCTTTCTTCTTTTTGTACATTTAGATAGCCTTCGATGCGATCGAATCTCCGATCCAGATGACACTTCATGTCAGACCTCAATTTTTGTATTTCTCCAATAGTGGAGTCCTGCTTGTCTAGCATTTGGTCTTGCTTGTCTAGCATTTGGTCTTGCTTGTCTAGCATTTGGTCCATCTTTCCATTCAACTCGGCAAAGCCGTTGCCTGTTATCGAAAGAAGCTTTTCCGTGTTTGATGCGATTACTCTGACCCCTACGACGAGCTCTTTCAGAATCTCTATACCATCATCAAGGCGTTCACCCACCTCATCCGGCCCAGTCATTTTTCGGAAGGTTGGATAAGCACCCGAAGCTTCTGAGAACTCAGATTCAATTTCATGCACATCTATGAGGAGATCCTTTATCTTTATAGCTGATGCGAGCTTCTCCAGGTTTTCCCTGCTGCCCTCGGCAATCAGCAGGACGTGACCATCCGGACGGTTCTGGACAAAACCTGTCAGCCCCAGGTTTTGAGCGGCAGATACTACCTTTGCGCGATAGCCAACCCGCTGCACCTTGCCCGAGATCATGGCAGTCAATCGCATCATTAAATCGCATATTATGTGCCTTTGAATATAAATCTTTCCAGGGAGGATTGCCACAAATCTGAATTTTGCAGAAAAGCTATCTTTAACGATAACGGATTTAGCCACTTGTGCAGGAAATCCGGAGTTTTAGAAATCATAAGGAATCATTCGATCACATGGATTCTTATACCAGCAATGCTCTGCCAATTTCAGGCCTCATCCTGAAATTGAGAATGATCTATCGTCCATGCGAACGATGCAAAAGCTCAATCTTCGGCTTCCCACCCAGAGAATTCCAGCAGCCGAGACATTCGAACTTTTTCTCCAACTCATCTGAGACCCAAGAAGGTACATTGGATTTGCGAACCTCGGCCATGATGATGTGCTTCATCATAATGCAATCTCTCTGATCTTCAGCACCGCAGGTATGCTCAAAGAATTCGCTTTGGCCATTCTTCGAATCGGATTTCCCTTTTTCTGCAAATTCAATCATGTCCTTCTACTCCTCTAGCCATATTTCGGAACCGGAGATTGGTTTTTGCCGTTAAAGCCGCAGCCTAACGATCCATATCAGGGAACATGCCGGTGCCGCATATGTCATCACAATATACATCAGGTGCATTACAGGCGCATTGAGATGATGTATATAACTATTAAGAATTATAGACTATATAACTCTTCCCTCCTGCGATATGTATTTAAAATATTGAAAAAAATGGAGAAAATGTGAGGAAGGCGATTTAGAGCTATACTTTCAGCTCTTTCCCTTTGCCCTCTCATCCTTGGCGTAGACGTCTCGCAGGTCCACGACCTTCTTTGACTTACCAGCCGTTCTTGGAATCGACCCTTTCTCCACCAGTTCTATCCTGCTCCGCACATTCAAGACCGATTTCAGCTTATCCTCAGTGATCTTCCGGATCCGGGCCAAGTCAGCCAACTCACCGGTAAATGCCTCGTCCTTCAGCTCAACCTGAATGCTGATCTCATCCAGACCGTGCTTCTTTCTGTCCACGACCACCTGGAAGTAGTTTCCAATCTCTGGAATGCTCACTAAGACATCCTCGATCTGGCTGGGGAAGACATTGATGCCCCGCACAATGAGCATATCATCGGCTCTTCCCAGGAATCTATGCAGCTTTCTGCTGGTGCGACCACAGGAGCATTTCTCTTCCATAATATAGGTCACATCGCCAGTATGGTATCTTATCAGAGGCATAGCCTCCTTGGTCAGGGAGGTAACCACCAGCTCGCCGGGCTCACCAGGCGCACATGGCTGCTCGTTATTATCCAGGATCTCAATCAAGAAATGGTCCTCCCAGATATGCAGACCGTTCTGCTCCTGACACTCGAAAGCTACGCCCGGACCCATCATCTCAGAGAGACCGTAAGAGTCGTAGGCTTTGATGTTCAGGGCCTCCTCCAGTTCTTTGCGTGCCTCGTCCGACCAGGGTTCAGCTCCAAAGCAGCCGATCCTCAGCTTGAGTTTATCCACCACTCCATTGGCCTTGGCGGTCTCTGCCAGGTAGAGGGCATAAGAGGGCGTGCAGTGCAGGACGGTCACCCCGAAATCCATCATGATCTCCAGCTGGCGATTAGTATTTCCCACACCGGAAGGAACAGCCATGGCACCCATCCGCTCGATGCCATAGTGAACTCCAAGCCCTCCGGTGAAGAATCCGTAATTCACCGCATTCTGGAATATGTCTCCCTTTCTTACCCCCGCCATCACAAAGTCTCTGGCCATGAGGTCTGACCAGGTCTCAATGTCTCTGGCGGTGTAGCCGACCACGGTGGGCTTTCCCGTCGTTCCGGAAGAGGCATGAACCCGCACAACCTCGTCCAGAGGAACAGCGAAAAGGCCAAAGGGGTAGTTCTCCCTGAGATTTTGCTTGCGAGTGGTTGGAAGCTTTGACAGGTCATTGAGGCTTTTTATATCATCTGGAGAAACACCTGCCTCCTTGAATTTATTGCGGTAAAATGGAACGCTATTGTAGACCTTCTCTGCGATGCTCTTGAGCCGCTTGAGCTGCAGCTCTTCCAGCTCACTTCTTTCCATTAACTCCAATTTCGGTTGCCAGTAATTCATTTTCATACCCTGGTGAATTTGATCTTGCTCGTATGATGCTGCTAATGCTACACGGTGTCATGAGAGAAAACGTCAGGGTATATCAATTCTTCCGCTGCAAGGAGTTAAAAAGCATACCCAAGGTATCTTATCAACCCGAATTCGGGACCGATTACGCCTTAAGAATGGGAGATGGATCCAAATAGTGGAACAATAGCTAAATTCTTTGTCGCAAAATCTGAACTCAGCATGCATTAAGCAATTATCTATAACACGAATAAACGCTAAGGATAGATGATAAGGATTTTAATTGCAGCTAATTCAGTACAGTTTTTTTTTCTGATTAGACATAATCGTCTATAATACAGGCAAGAGATTAGGACCAGAGTGGAGGAAGATGATGAAACGAAATAGAAATGAGATCATCTCAGAGATTCTTAGAATTTGCATAAAAGGAGCACGCAAGACAAAAGTGGTATATCAGGCAAACCTTAACTTCAGAACGGCTGATCCCTATTTGCAGCTTCTCATTAAGAACGACCTGATAGTCTCCAGCCAAGGACCACACGTGGTCTATAAGACGACTGAGAAGGGAATGAACCTGATGAAAGCGATAGATCAGGTCCATAGCACTCTGGCCGAATATCAGGATTCGCTCCCCACTCCGACATCGGCCTAAATTCTCATTTTGGGATAACAATCATACGGTAATCATCATATAAGTACTGCCATCTTTGCAGTATTGCCTATCCCAATGCTTTTATCCTTTTTCTACCATCTCCCACTATGCCATCGCTTTCTGTCCATGCTGGCGGCCTCGACCTGAAAAATCCGGTCCTTCTCGCCGCAGGCATCCTGGGCACTACAGGCGCATCCCTCTGCCGCGCATCACGAGCGGGTGCAGGAGGGGTCGTCACCAAATCCATTGGCTCTGTGCCAAGAGCGGGCCATCCAGGTCCCTGCATCGTTCATGTGGATTGTGGTCTCATCAATGCCATGGGCCTTCCCAATCCCTCTTATAAGGATTTTCAGGCCGAGATCGATGCTGCCAGAAAAGGGGGGGTACCTGTCATCGCCAGTATCTTCGCATCCAGCGCAGAGGAGTTTGCTCAGATCTCTCGAAACCTAGATGCTGATGCTTTGGAGCTTAATTTATCCTGCCCTCATGCCGAGAAGTACGGCAGCGAGCTGGGACGTTATCCCGATCTGGTAGAATCGGTGACCGGGGCAGTGAAGGCAGCCTCAAGCGTTCCAGTCTGGGTGAAGCTAACCCCCAACACCGCCGACATCCTAGAGCTGGGGCTCGCCGCCCAAAGGGGAGGAGCTGATGCCGTGGTGGCCATCAACACTCTGAAGGCCATGGCTATAGATATTGAGACCGGCTATCCCATTCTGGGCAACCGCTTCGGAGGCCTATCCGGACGGGCTATAAAGCCGGTGGCCGTTCGTGCGGTGTACGATCTTGCCTACCGTCTGGAGATCCCGGTGATCGGGGTGGGCGGAATATCCTCCTGGGAGGATGCGGTGGAGATGATCATGGCAGGAGCCTCTGCTATTCAGGTGGGGACCGCCCTTTTGCAGGGCTATGGCGTATTCGAGGAGATCACATCCGGCCTGTCTGCATACCTGGGGAGGAAATCAATTACTCTAGAAGAGCTGTGCGGCATGGCTGGGAGGTGCTCATGAGACCTATCGATACAGTTATAATGGAAGTCCAATCCGAAACCCCTCTGATCAAGACTCTCCGGCTGGACAGGAGCCTGGATCCTCATCCCGGGCAGTATGCCATGGTCTGGATTCGCGGACTGGATGAGGTTCCCATGAGCTTCTCTGGACCTGATACCATCACCGTGCAGTCGGTGGGTGAGGCCTCCGAGGCCCTCAATTCCCTGGGCGAGGGAAGGAGCATTGGGCTGCGTGGACCTCTTGGCAAGGGTTTTACTCTTCTGGGAGAAAGGATTCTGATCATCGGAGGCGGGGTGGGAACTGCGCCTTTGGCCTTCCTGGGCGAGCAGGCTATGAATGCGGGCATGGAGGTCACATCGCTGATCGGCTATCGCTGCTGTAGCGATATGATATTCCTGAAGAGGTTCCAGAGGCTGGGCAGAACGATCGTCACCACGGACGATGGTTCAAGCGGGATCCGCGGCCGGGTGGCCGCGGGCCTTGAGGCTCTGGACCTTGATGATTACGACCAGATCTATCTATGCGGCCCGGAGCTGATGATGTGGGATGTAATCTCCCGGTCACGAGAGCATGCCAAAAAAACTCAGGCCTGCATCAATCGCTACTTCAAATGCGCTGAGGGCATATGCGGATCATGCTGCCTGGATCCGGATGGGCTGAGAGTCTGCGTGGAAGGGCCGGTGATCAGGGCTGATCGCCTTCTAGAGAGCGAGTTTGGCCGGTACCGCCGCGGACCGACAGGTGTCAAGGGGCCCTGCAGGGGATGAAA
>NZ_DAIK01000062.1:5135-10924 GCF_002496085.1 Methanosaeta sp. UBA458
GATGATTGTCAGATTCAAGAAGGACGGCCTCGTCCGGGGCGGCTCGTACAGCATTGAGCATGGAATAGTATCGGGAGGAGAGATAATTCCCCTGGAGGATGCAGAGCTGCTCACGCCCTGTCAGCCATCAAAGATAATCTGCGTGGGCCTGAACTATGTGGAGCACGCCCGGGAATTAAAGATGAAGCTGCCCGAGGAGCCCATCATCTTTCTCAAGCCTCCTACTGCCGCGTTGAGCCCTGGGGGCGAGATCATATATCCTCCCTCCAGCCGGCAGGTGGACTATGAAGGGGAACTAGCGGTGGTGATAGGAAAGAGGGGCAGGAATATCCCGGCAGATGAGGCGGAAGGTCATATCCTGGGATACACCTGCTTTAACGATGTTACTGCTCGCGATCTGCAGCAAAGAGATACTCAATGGACCCGGGCCAAGAGCTTTGATACCTTTGCTCCCTTCGGCCCATGGATTGCGTCGATTGATCCCTCTGGCGTTGACATCGAGACCCGGGTGAACGGCGAGACCGTGCAAAAGTCCAATACCTCGGACCTGATATTCGGCGTTCCCAGGCTCATCGAGTTCATAAGCGGCATCATGACTCTGCAGCCGGGAGATGTGATAGCCACTGGAACGCCGCCGGGAGTGGGACAGCTGCATCGGGGCGATCTGGTGGAGGTCGAGATCGAGGGGATAGGCGTTCTCAAGAACTCTGTGGTGGCTGCCGACAGGAGCTGAAGGGATCGTTTAACTGCCAGCATTGTCCAATTTTTTATCCTTCCCGGCGCAAACGCTCATGCCGTCGAGTCTAGAACCGCCAGCCAGTCGAAGTCGGTGAGGCTCTCTGGCCCCAGGGGAAAGTAGGTGGGATTCTTTGCGCTTCCGGATCGGCGCGGAAGAGAGGCGATCTCATCTGCAGGAAGCCCCTGGCCTTTGCAGGTGGGGATGAGCCGCGCCGGACCAGGTGCAGCAGCCAGTCGTGCCTCCAGGGTGCTCTCCTCAGGCTTGCCTATGCCATTGGAGCTTGATACGCCCACTGCGGTTCCTATGACCGCATAGCCCGAACCCATGATCTGATCCAGGTGAGAGCCTGCCGGCCACCAGGAATAAAGGTCATCTGTGTATTGCCATTCAGCCCGACCCCGTTGCAGATGACGGTTGTGAGCGAAGGCCATCACCCTTCCCCTCTGGCTGCCCTCCCGGGACGTTATATACGCCAGGTTTTCCGCCATCATGGCATCACGAATGCCAAGGAGCCTGCTTGTTCGGTCGAGTGAGTTTCCGGCAAGCTCGGCATGATAGCTAAGCTGTTGCCGGGCAAGGGCTGCATAATGCACTGCCTCCTGATAGCGAGCTGGATCGCTTCCGGCCACCAGCTCGGGGCGGCGAACGAGCAGCTCCTCATAGAGGTCCTCCACTTCCGCGCGCAGCGCGATCGCATTGGGAGAGCGGCCAATGGATTTTGCCGGATCGATCAGAGAATCCGGATTATCCCAATCGGATTCCTGGCCCAGGAAGGGTTCGATCCTCTGGCGATGCTCCTCTCCTTGAACCGGGTCGATTGTGCCGAGGAAGTCCAGGACGAAGTATATCAGCTGCTTTGGACTATCGCTGGCCAACATCTCCGTGGGGCTATCAAAGCCGTAGAAATGGAGCTTATGGGCATGAGACGGGTCCGAATTGTACTCTTTCATCCACTCCACCAGATCTCGATTGGCATCAAGGTGGCCAAAGCCGTGGCTGAAGCCCAACTCCAGGATATCATCGAATGAATCCGGGCCCAGGCCGGCGATATACTGGTCCACCAGCCGCCCGCGGGGAAAGCTGCTCTCAATGGCTATGGCCACAAAGCCGTGATTCTCCACCAGGCGAATGAAAAGCCGGTTGCGCAAGAGGAGGATGTCGCTCTTCCCATGAAGAGCCTCTCCAAAGCCCAGGAGCCTCACTGTGTCCCCTATTCTGGCCATAGCCCTATCTATGGCATCGTTCAATTCGCTTGAATCGAGAGAGAATGGGATCGTCTGGGCCAAGATCCAATCTTCCAGGGTGGAATACCCGGGCTCAAAGCCGCCTTTGCGAGATAAGCTATCCATTTCCAGTAACCTCTGGCATCTCAAAGCTGCACATTGATGTCATAAAAAGGATTTCAGTGGGAAAAGTAATCTATATACCTCTATTTTTTGAATAATTAGATAAACTGTATCATGCAATATGTATATTCTATTTTGATTAAAATCATATATTCAGATGGTAATCCTCACAGGAGGTAACGAAATGAATACCAGATCATCTCCGGCAAAGCTCTTCTTAGCTATTGCCATAATCTGCAGCTCAATTCAATTGGGTATGGCAGATAATGCAACGCATGAGACTTCGGCAAAGAATGTAATTCTCCTTATCGGCGACGGAATGGGATTTCCCCAATTGACGCTGGCCAGGATCGATAAGGCAGGAGGAAATGTCACCCAGTATGGCTCAGTCGAGCTTTTCATGGACGGAATGGAGCAGACAGGGATGGTCAAGACATCCAGCGCGAACTCACTGGTAACCGATTCTGCTCCTGCATCTTCGGCTATGGCAACCGGTGAAAAGACGAACAATGGTGTTATCAGCCAAAATTCCGCCGCCATCCAGGGAAAGAGAGATGGAGAGAACCTGACCACCATTCTGGAGATGGCTGAAGATAGTGGCCTCTCCACCGGGCTTATCACCACCACCAGGATAACTCATGCCACGCCAGCCGCCTTCTACGCTCATGTGGATAACAGGGATAATGAGAGCGAGATAGCAGATCAGCTCTTCGCTAGCGGTGTTGAGGTGATTTTGGGAGGAGGTCTGCAGTACTTCACAGGAGAGAATGATACGGATCCCCTGGGCAATTATGGAAAGAGAGGCGACGAGAGAGCTCTTCTCAATGAGTTCGAGTCACAGGGTTATGCTCTGGTTTATAATGGATCGAGCTTCCAGAAGATAGATTCCAACACCACAGATAGGCTTTTGGGACTGTTCGATAGCTCTCATATGCAGTACGATCTGGAGAGGCTTTCGGGAGAGGAGAGGGATCCAAGCCTCGCTGAAATGACCAGCAAGGCAATCTCCATCCTCTCCCGTAATCCCAAGGGCTTCTTCCTTATGGTTGAAGGAGGAAGGATCGATCATGCAGGGCATGAGAGGAACATCAGCAAGAACGTCGCTGATACCCTGGCCTTTGACGAGGCAGTGAAGGTCGCAACGGATTTTGCCTCATTGAACAATGATACACTGGTGATTGTAACCGCAGACCACGAATGCGGTGGGCTGGTCTTGCAGCCGGAGAATCTGGATGTGTATGAGGCAGGAGGCATCAATCCCCTGTTTGCTTCTGGGACTACAAAGACCCAGGGACCCAGATATGATTTCATAACGGAGATGGAGGAGGCCACCCATACAGCAGTGGACGTTCCCATAATGGCCTCGGGCCCTGGGGCAGAAAAGGTCAGCAAGGGCGTGATAGACAATACCCGGATCTTTGAGATAATGAAAGAGGCCTTCGGATTCTAGGCCTCTTTACAATTTTTGAAGGGAATGATGAAGGTGAAAGAATGGTCCTGGCAGTGTCATTGATCGAGGTGACGCCTGATCGAGAGAAGGATGCGTATCGCACGATCAAGGAGATAAATGGCATTAAGAATATCTATCATATATTCGGAGAGCATGACCTTCTCATAATTCATGAGGCGGATGGCCTGAGTTCACTCAAACAAATGCTAAATGATATTAGAGAACTAAAATTTGTGAATGCTATGAGAACGATAGCGGAAACGCTTGCTGATTGAATAGAAGTCGATTGTGTCCATTATGAGGTTGAAAAATCAATATGCTGAGATTCATACGTGGCCTCATAATACCTATTTCAACTATATTCGCGATACAAAACCGACTTAAAGACATCAGAAAAAGGTTTAATGCGGGGTACGGGATTCGAACCCGCGAACTCCTGCGAGACAGGATCTTAAGTCCTGCGCCTTTGGCCAGCTTGGCGAACCCCGCAACCATATAAGGCCGCCGCTTACAATAGGACATGATGGATAAATAGTTTCCCGAATGATCTCAGAAAAAGGAATATTATCTGTTTAGTGGCAAAGGGGAGGCCGTGTGAGCCTACCTTTGCCCATATCGCATCAGGGATCGGCAATGAGCCAATGGCCCAAAGCCTATTCCAGTGCTTTTACTCTCTATTTGCCGTATCTTGATATTATTTATCTATCCGTATTGCTTATTCCGGAGGCAGAACCTGCTCGCCCGCTACTGCTGCTGCCGCCTCGCCCTTAACTATCTTCAGGCTGTTGATCAGGTTCATGGTCACATCCTCTGGATAGGTTGAGGATATAGCGACACTTGTTGTGCCTACAGAGACTGGTCCGCACTCGCACTTCTCGCTGTCAAGCCAGTACACAGCCTCAAAGAGCTGGGTATCGGCTGGAATGCTTGTGATCCCCGGGAAGGGAACTCCGCTGGCTACATATCCTTCCTTTCCATCTATGACCGTGTCTTCTACACTGGTAACATTGAAGCCGTTAACGGCGGCATTCAGGACAGTTATGGTCTTTTGGGGAGCGATGGTTGAATCTATAAGCTCCTTGTACTCGGTTATGACCACCCTTGCCCAGGTGGAGTTGTCTGTTACTACCTGCAGGCCGTAAAATGCAGCCGCATCAGACTCTCCAGCCTCCAGCGGTATCATCTCATACTGCATTTCGGTATTCATATCCAAAGTGACGGCATACGGTCCAAGCTGACTGCTCTCCGGCGCGGATATAGCCAGAGAGGAGAGCATCAGCACCAATGCAAATGCTAATACTGTTCTCACACAATTCACCGAGCTTCTCTTTGCTCCTCATCCTAGAAAAGTCTTGCTTTGATATAAATCTCGTATCATCCCTCCAAAAGAGCATTAGTATCAAATAGCGATAATGGGAAACGGATTCATATGAGATATGGCTGTGATGAGTTGGGAATCTACACCATCATCCTCTCTTTGGAAAAGGCGAAGCAGATCTGTATAGGGGCCCTGGGTGAGATCGATTTTGCCCCCGGATGCTATGCTTATACCGGCTCTGCCCGGGGGCCTGGGGGCTGCAGGAGGGTGGATCGCCATATAGAGATATTGCGGGGCACTAGAAACACCAGGAGATGGCATATAGATTATCTCCTCGCTCAGGCGGGCCTGGTCGAGGTGTTCATAACCAGGACATCGCGAGATCTGGAATGCAGTATAGCGGAAATGGTAGGAGAGCGTCTTGTGCCCATCAAGGGATTTGGCTCTAGCGATTGCCGCTGCATCAGCCACCTTCACTATGGAGAGGATCTGGTGAGCACGATGGCTGCGGTATCTCTTGCTCATTCTCGGGCGGCATCAATGACGCTTGAGCCATCGCGAGAATAATCAAAATTATAAACTAAATAAAATGAAAAAATAGTTATAGAAGCGGTATAAGTTCAGCTGATAGTGATATATCTCCACTGCTATAAATCTAAAAGTATGCATGCATTCCCCTTTTTTGCCCAAACATCCGAAACCCATTTATAGATTGAAATATAAAAAATGCTCAAAAGGGAAATAATCATAATAAATTAGCAGGGAACCAAAGTCACAATCTATTGAAGGGATAGATTAGATACAATAAGGGAGTAGTTGGATGAGGAGGAGCTCCAAGCTCAGACTACCAAGGGGGAAGCGTAGTCCAAAGGCAAGCCCTATGATGATGGGCATCGCCATATTTCTGGTTATTCTAGTTCCGACCATATTCTATCT
>NZ_DAIK01000062.1:11038-20109 GCF_002496085.1 Methanosaeta sp. UBA458
TCAGACGTCTCCCTGCTGGCAGTGGTCAACTCCAGCCCGAATCTATCCCAGGTCCACCTGGAGAACAACGGCATCACAAAGCTTCATAGGATCAAGGTGACGGATCGGGATAGATCCCTGGGCACCCTCTCCGAGCTCGACCCAGGGGAGAAGAAGGTCCTGTCCATAAGCGGCAGAGCGGAAAAGCTATCGGTCTTCGCTCTGGACCCAACCGGCCTGGAGATTCAGGGCCGGGTCAAATACAACTCCACAAAGCAAGAAAAGAATGCATCCGAGGATGTCGGCCTAGAGACGATATTCGATCCGCTTTTATTTTCCATGTCCATTCCCGCCGGTGGCGCCATTCCGGCGGAGGCGGAAGTACCAATAGCAGAAGAGCCTGTCATTCCAGCCATCCCCCAGAACTCCAGCTCCTCTTCTTTAGCTCTGAATATATCAGTAAATAGATCGGCCTGCCTGGCAGGAGAGGCGATAAGCTACCGATGCCTGGCCACAAACATTGGCCAGGATGAGCTCTCCGATGTTCGCATCACCTGTGCGGGCAAGCTCGCATCCACTGGTTTTCTCACTCCGCACAAGGAGCTGGAGCTGGATGGCATTCTGCTGGTCGAGAATAACACCCGCCTCCTGGCCGAGGCCAGCGCCAAGGATGGCAAGGGCAATATCTATACCAACAACACAAGCATCGATATCCGCATGATCTCCCCTCAGATCAACCTCCTGCTGGAAGCTCCGGAGCTTGTTCACCGGGGGGAGAACGCCTCCATCCTGATCCGGATCGAGAATAGCGGTGAGGATAATCTGACCGACCTGAAGGTCGATGATGGATTCGGAGAGGTGGCCCGGATTCCTGCACTCGCGGCAGGAGAGGCCGAGACAGTGCAACAGAATAGGACGATTCTCCACAGCCTGCCTTATGAGGTCATGGTATCCGCCCGGGACGAGGTCGGTGGAGAGGTCTATTCCAGCCAGAGCCAGACGATTGCAGTGATGAACTCATCGCTCGAGATTCAGAGCGAGAGCACGCAAGTGACCACATATCCCGGAGAGCCGGCAGAGGTGACCTGGATCCTGGAGAACACTGGCCAGGAAACACTGTTCAATGTCACGCTGCAAGGGAACGGAACGGACTGCATTTTGCCCCAGATGCTCCCGGGAAGATCGGTACGAATGGCCGCCATCTACAGCAAAAATGATAGCATCTGGATCAATGTCACCGCCAGGGGAATGGACAGCCGCGGCTTTGAGACCACCACCAATGGAAGTGTGCTCTTGAGGGCCATCAAGCCTGGAATTAGCCTGAAAGTCATGCCTGAAAAGATCGAGGCCGCACCGGGTGACGAAGCAGAGATCAGCTGTCTGGTCACCAACTCCGGCCAGGACCGATTGAGGGAGGTGGTCCTCACCCTGGATGGCGCAAAGCTCAGCTCATTGGGCGATCTTGAGCCGGGAGAGTTCAGAGTGGTCCAAGCAAGGCCGCTCATCGAGGAGAACAGCACCCTGCAGTTCGCCGTTGCTGGAGAAGACTCCCAGGGCGAGGTCTGGTCCGACCGGATGGCAGTTGAGGCGATGACGGTCACAACGGCGATCCGGGTCTTTGCAAGCGCCTCGCCCTCGGCCGTAGCCCCCGGAGGCACGAGCAGCATCACCTGCACCGTGGCCAACATGGGAAGCGTGCCACTGTACAGCATCTTCGTCATAAGCGAGAGTTTAGGCCCGCTGGGCAGCATAGACATCCTCTCCCCCAAGCACCAGAAGACGATCACTGCGAAAAAGTCGATCAGCAGGGGTGGAGAAGACACCATAACCGCCGAGGGCTTCACCATGGACAGGAGTTCGGTGCGGGGAGAGTATAATCTGAACCTGGCCCTGATAGAGGGCGCATCTGCTGAAGGGAGTGTCAAGCCATCGGACGATTACCCAGACTATAACGTCAGGATGGTTCCGGCTCGCGTCAGCTATGGAAACAGCAGCCTGCCCTTCAACCTGCCAGAAGAGAAATCGACCATCACTCAGGTATCCGGAAAGATGGCTCGAGATGTGGAGCAATCCGCTAAGAAGTCCGACAACGCCGTGGTAGAAGGAGTCTCAAACCTCCTCCGTTATGTAGAAACGCTCTTGGGCATCTCCGACATCGTGGGAGCTGATAAGGATGCGACAAATGAGTCCGAGGCGGACGAGACCATTAGCCCCGAGTCTGCTCATGAGGATGAGCCGACAGCAGTGCCCTCTATTAATATGTCGACTCAGCCAGAATCTAAGGAGAAGAACCTGTCTGGCCAAGAAAACTATGAGCTGAGCATCGAGGGGGTGAAAAGCTCTGAGCACGGGGCGATCGCCATACTGGACGTGAACGCCCAGCCCAGCCAGCCGGCTGCAGAGGAGGATGTCAAGGTCACTGTTCATATAAAGAGCCCATCTCCAATAACGGATGCCTCTGTGAAGTACGGGCTCTCTGATGCACCATTGACCAGACAGAGCATGAAAGGAATAGACAGGGTATACGACACAAAGATGGTACTTGAGTCGGGAGATGAGATGGATGGATACTGGAGCAGCACCATACCCGGCAGATCGGCAGGCACCTATATGCCGCTCTCAGTTTGGATGACCGATGGATCGAGCACTGCTGAAGGCGGTCCATATCTGATCCACTGGAGTACTGTCAATGTCGCTCCTGGTGCGAAGAGAGAGGAGAGCACCTCCTCATCACTTAATAAGAAGCTATTCATTGAGTCCTCATCGGTAAAAGGCGAGGGGGAGGTCTCCATAAAGGATAACTTCAATGGAGTGGCGATGAACTACAATGAGAATATGATGGGCAGCGGATCGATATCCATGGAGAGCCAGAGGAGCATTGAGAGAAGGCAATCAATAGATAACTTCACCGAGACCAAGGATCTGGTTTTCACTGGCGGCAGCCTGAAAGGCCACAAGACCGTCGAATCGCCAAGGTTTGATGGCGGCATGGGTGCATCAGTCAGCGAGAGGTACAACCTGAGCCATGTGGACCGGTCTGAGAGCTCCAGCGTATCCAGCGCCGGCTATGCCAACAACACCCTGAACTTCAAGACCGAACAGGCCTTTAATGGAACCTGGAATATCCAGACCAAGTATGCCAAGCTCTTCAAGAAGGTCAAGGCAGATCAGCAGTATAAGGGCTCCTTCCAGACGGAGAAGGATATCCAGTTCAAGGACGGCAAGTAGAGACAGAAATATAGCCTTATGGTAAGATTTCGATTGACTTTTGCTATTTTTTAAAAATTATATCACTCTTATGGAAGCTTTCACTGCAAAGAGCATGATGGACAGGGCTCTTAGCCCCGTCTGGCACTGGCTGCCTGTCTCCAGACCTCATCATAATCATCCAGAGACTCGATCTGGTCATGTATATCGATGCGATGCTGAACCTCAGCCGCGCGCAGCTTATGCTCCATAAAAAGCCGCATCAACTCACGGCACTCATCTCGGATGTTCTCTGCCTCCTGCCAGAAGCTCTCCGCCAGTTCGGCATTCACTGATCTCGTCTCCACGGACTTCCGGCGCAGCTCGATCTCCTTCTGACTGAGAGCTTCGCTCTTCTCCCTCTCTTCCCTGGCCAGAGCCTGCAGCTCTTCTACTTCTTGAGCCATATCCTCTATGCTTCTGGCCACCAGATCCTTCTCTGAGAACATATCAAGCCTCCAGCATCTTCAAAAACAGCTGGTGAAATCTCATATCATCCGTCAGCTCAGGGTGGAAGGCAAGGCCGAGCAGGTTCTTTTCCCGGACAGCGACCGGCAAACCACCCACCTTCGCCAGGACCTGCACATCTCGTCCCACCTCGGATACCGCAGGAGCGCGGATGAAGACCGCCCTATAAGGACGGTCCATATCCTCTACATCCAGGTCCGCCTCAAAGGACTCCCTCTGAGGGCCGAATGCATTCCGGCTGATCTTGATATCCATCAGGCCCAGGGGCTGAACATGATTGTCGCCCTCTATCTCTCTGGAGATCAGCACCAGACCGGCGCAGGTGGCAAGAATGGGCAAGCCCTTGGTCGCAGCTGCCTCCAGCTCCCCGGCCAGGCCGGAGCTATTCAGCTGTTGGACGATGGTTGTGCTCTCTCCGCCAGGCAGAACCAGGGCGGAGCAGGATGCGATCTGGCCGGGCTTTCTGACCTCCAGCACATCTATGCCTTCCCCAATCCTCTGCAGAGCATCGACATGCTCCGAGACATCGCCCTGCAGGGCCAGCACTCCTATTTTAGGCACCTACCAGCCTCTCGTCTGCAGGGCTTCAGCTTCGGGAATGCTAGCCGCATCCAGCCCCTTCATGGCCGCCCCCAGACCCTTTGAGACCTTAGCCAGATGAGCAGGATCATCATAATGATGCACCGCCTCCACTATCGCTCTGGCCATCGCCTCCGGGCTCTCTGACTTGAATATTCCCGAGCCCACGAAGACCCCGTCAGCGCCCAGCTGCATCATGAGAGCAGCATCTGCAGGCGTTGCCACCCCACCGGCAGCGAAGTTGACCACCGGTAGACGCTGCATCTGGGCGCACTCCCTGACCAGATCCAGATCGGCCTCGATCTCCCTGGCCACTTTCATCAGCTGAAGATCGTCCATTCCCTTCAGGCTTCTGATCTGGCCCAGGATCATGCGCATATGCAAGACCGCCTGGCTCACATCTCCCGTTCCTGCTTCACCCTTGGTTCTGATCATGGCTGCCCCCTCCTTTATCCGCCGGCAGGCCTCTCCCAGGTTCCGGGCTCCACAGACGAAAGGAATGGTGAATTTCGTCTTCTCGATATGAAATTCGTCAGCAGGCGTCAAGACCTCGGACTCATCCACCATATCAACGCCCAGTGCTTCCAGTATCTGGGCCTCAACGAAGTGGCCGATCCTGGCCTTTGCCATGACGGGGATGGTCACCGCCTCTATGATCGACTCAATGACCAGGGGATCTGCCATCCTGGCCACTCCACCCATCTTCCTGATGTCAGCGGGAACGGCATGTAAGGCCATTACCGCAACAGCACCTGCTTCTTCTGCTATTATGGCCTGTTCAGGGGTTGTGACATCCATGATCACTCCCCCTTTCTGCATCTTTGCGAAACCACGTTTGAGCAGTTCCGTACCAAATCGAAGATTTTCAAGTTCCATGAATTGCCCCAAATATTCTTAAGGGGATAGCTAAACACCGAGAATAAATAAACTTTGCCCCGACGGACTGCGATATCCCTCAAAAAAAATCGGATGAAAAATCCGAAGGATAGCGACAAAAAAGGTCATAAAAGATTGGAGAAGGGGAGGAACGAGCCCGACCCACTCCCTCTTATGGCATATAGTTTTCGTAGATGTATATATCCTTGTCTCCGCTTCGGTCGTCCGTCCAGACGATCCTCCCAGTCCTTATGCGCGGCTCCATCTGATTGCCAGGATCGGTGCAGATGGGCGTCTCCCTTCCAACATTCTGGTCGTAGACATAAATATCCCAATCTCCATTGCGCTTATCCTGCCATACGATGACCCCGTTCTCTACATCGGGATTGATCTGATCGGCTGAATCGGTGGTTATCTGCATCTCCTTGCTCGTGTTCAGGTCGTAGGCATAGATGTCCCAGTTTCCATTGCGGTTGTCCTGCCAGACCACGGTGCGACCATCCGTCGACGCATTGATCTGGTCGGCAGGATCGGCTACAATCGACACCGGCTGTGTGCCCATGCCCTGCTTCCAGAGGAAGATATCCCAGCTTCCTGCCTTGTTGTTCTGGAAGACCAAATAATCCCCTCCCGCCCGGACATTGATGCCGCTAGGAGGTGATTCAGGTGCTGTCTCCTTCTCGTATAGGGGCCGGGAGTAGACCATCCAACCGAAGTAGGTCTTTCTCAGATAGGCCAGGTAATCGTCGCTCAGGGAGATGGGGGTGGAATTCTCCAGGCCATAGACCAGCTCAGTTGAGTTGTCTATGGATATGTCAAACGTCCTGATACACCAGTAGTCCTCAATCTGGTATTGATTGTCCGGATTTCTGGCCACCCAGGCGATGATGTTTCCTCTTATATCCGGATACATGTCTTCGTAGGGACTGGCAGCAAGCGGCAGCTCCAGCTCCTGAGCCAGGCTGTAGACGTAGACATCGGGATCGCCGGTGCGGTTGTCCATCCAGGCCACATAGTAGCCCACCTGATCGTTTCCTCCTACAACCGGATGGCTCTGATCTCCTGGGACCTTGCTGATAACGCTGGTCTGGCCGGCGGCAACTGCCACTGACCTTGGCTTACCGCTGTGGGTATTGATCCAGACCAGCTTCTTGTCCATGCTCGGTTTGGCCTGGCCTGGGCCTGCCTGGACCAGCTCATCCTTCCAGCTGGCCAGGTCCAGCTTCCTAATGGAAGTGTCCTCGCCCGAGCCGTCCACATAGGCGATATAATTGCCCGATACCACGGGGTTGGTCTGCTCTCCCTCCCGGGGATAGGTCTTGCCCCATTTCTTGTCCCAGAAGTAATAAGAGATATCTCCCGTCGTGGCATCCTGCCAGGCAATGGTGTATCCGGAGATATCCGGATAGAGCTGGTCTCCATCTCCAGTGAGCTTGGTCTCGGTTCCATTGACCAGATCCTTCACATAAATATCGAAGTCGCCGTTTCTGCTATCCTGCCAGACCACCAGATCGCCGCTGATGGCTGGATACATCTGCTGCCCCGATCCCTTGTAGATGGGAGTCGTCTTGTCCGTGGACAGCTCCTTCATATATATGTCCCAGTTGCCGCTGGAGTTGTCCTGCCAGACCACCAGGTCGCCGGAGATGGAAGGCCACATCTGGTCGCGTTTGCCGGTAGCCACAGGGGACTCGACGCCGGTGGCAATGTTCGTCATATAGATGTCTGAGTCTCCGCTCCGGTAGTCCGAGTAGACCACTATATCCCCCGAGGCCTTGGGATAGAGCTGATCGTAATCCCCTTTGGTTATGGGCTTTTCCGATCGGGTGAAGAAGTCAAAGCCGTAGATATTCCAGTTGCCCCTCCTGTTATCGCTCCATACCAGCAGGCTGCCGTTGGTGCTTGGATAGTCAGCCTCTAAAAGCAGAAGCGGATCGGAGTTGATATACCTCATCTTTATCTGCGAATAGCCATCGCTGTTGTCCATCCACACGATCTTGTTATCGCTTATGATTTTGCTTGAGTGATAGGGTTTGATCTGATAGGGATCGCCCTTGCCGTCGTTAGGGGTCTGCTGGGTGGGAAGAGTGGCAACAGGCACCTCCACCCCTTTTCTCAGGTCAAACAGATAGATATCCGAATTCCCCTGCCGGACGTCGAGCCAGGCCAGGTAGTTGCCATGGACCACGGGGTTCCCCTGATTTGCAGTGTCTATCACCACCGCTCTCTCCGTATTGGTGGCCAGGTCATAAGCATAAATATCCCAGTTCCCGTTTCTGCCATCAGCCCAGACCACGTTATCCCCCCAGATCCAGGGTTGGGCCTGACGCGCCGGGTTGGTGCAGATAGCCGTCTCCTCACCTGTGGTGAGGTTGTAGAGATACAGATCCCATTTGTCCTCGCCGCTGCGGGAATCGATCCAGACGATTCTGTCTTTATGGATCACCGGGGAGAGCTTCAGGGACTGGGCGGCAGTGATCTGCTTTTCCTGGCCCGTGGTGATATCATAGAGGTAGATCTGCTCTCCACCTGAGCGCGCATCGATCCAGATGATGTTGTTTCCATCGATCATACCATAGCGGTGGTCGGACTGATCTATGGTTACCTGCTTGGTCTCCTTGGTTGACAGGTTGCGGAGGAATATCTGCAGATTTCCCAGGCTCATATCCGTCCAGATCAGATTCTTGTTGCTGATATCAGGGCTGCTGTGATCGAAGCTGTCCTCGGTTATCTGCGTCTCCTTTCCGGTTGTGATGTTGAACAAATAGACATTGAAGTTGCCGTCTCTGTTGTCAGTCCAAACGACATTATCTTCGGAGATCGAGGGATTGGTGTGATTGAAAGGACCACTGGTTATGGATATATCGGCCAGTATCTCGAAGTCGAACATCTGGATGTCCGGATCGTTGGTTCCTTTCCGGTAATCGGTCCAGACCACTCCTCGTTCGCTGATCGCCGGCTCCATCTTGATGCTGCCTGGAGCAAGAGCGATATCTGCACTGGTCTCGATATCATAGAGATTGATGTCCGTGTGGTTGTTGAGGTAGGCGATGTAGCGGCCATAGACCCTGGGATCGGTCTGTATGCCTGATTTATTGATGGTCGTCTCCTTGCCGCTCGACAGATCCATAAAGGCGATATCGGATTCTCCTGTGCGGTTGTCTGCCCAGGCTACGATGTCTTTGCTGACCGAGGGAAACGACTGATCACCGGGACCGGTAGAAACGGCGGATTCTTTGCCGGTGGAGATGTCATACATATAGATATCAAAATCACCGGAACGCTCATCCATCCATACAATTCGGTCATCGCTGATCTTGGGCCTGATCTGCTCGCCCTTTGCAGAGGATATCTCCACCTCATTTCTGGAGGAGAGGTCTAGAAGATGGATCTGATAGGTGCCTTTGCGGTCATCCGCCCAAACCACTCTATTTCCGCTGATGTCCGGTTGAGTCTGGTTTCCCTCTGCGGTGGTGATCGCGGACTCGGTTTTGTTGATGACATCATACATATAGATGTCCCCGTTACCGGAGCGCATATCCTGCCAGACGATGCGTTCACCGGAGACGGCGGGACTGATCTGGAAGAAGGGATCGATACAAACCCATCTCTCCAGGCCGGTCTCCAGGTCGTACATGAATATGTCATAATTTCCGCTCCTGTTATCCGACCAGGCCACGACGTATTCATCTATTGCAGGCTGCAGCTGTTCTGAGCCCACAATGATCGCTATAGGACGCTCCTTTCCAAAGTCAGCCCCGCTGGCAGCTCCCGCCAAGAGGAGGGCCGCCGTTATGATCAAAAGCCCAATTGCCTTATGCATCTCATCACTCTGTGATCGATCTATGATGTTCTTCCTCGATACTTGTCTGATGGTTTTGGCGAACCACTATAAGGACTTTTCTCGACGTTTGCCGTGATCA
>NZ_DAIK01000052.1:0-23416 GCF_002496085.1 Methanosaeta sp. UBA458
GGCTGAGCCGTTCTACTATCTCCTCTAAGGTCAAATTCTCCTGCTCTCCCCCTGACATGTCTCTCAGGATCAGCCTGCCGGAATCCAGCTCCTCTCTGCCCACGATCACCGCATGCCTCGCACCCGCTCCTGATGCGGCCTTGAGCTGCGCCCCCATGCTTCTGCCCATTACGTCCAGAACCGTAGGGACTGACCTTCGCAGAGATACTGCGATCCTGGCAGCATCAACCTTGACGTCGGGGGTGTATACAAGGAAGACCGGCGGCTTTCTCTCCTCCATTATATGGGCGATCTCCATTATGCGGTCGAATCCCAGGCCGAAGCCGGTTGATGAGGTCTCTTTCCCTCCAAATAGGCTGGAGAGCTCATATGTTCCTCCGCCGCATATCTGGCGCTGTGCTCCCAGACCCTCAGCATAGATCTCAAAGACCGTGCCTGAGTAGTAATCCAGGCCCCGCACAATCTCAAAGTCGATTTGGAAGTCCACCCCGTAGGCTCCGAGAAGATCCACCGTCTCTTGGAACTCCTCCAGGTGGAGTTGGGAGCTGACCGCCCTTCCATTGCGAGCGGACCCGCGGCCCTCTGACTGCATCTTGGGCTCAGAACAGGCTTTCGGACCCCCGATCCCGGTGGAGGCCTCTTGAGTCTCAGTGAGCAACAGATCGCCGGCGATCTCCAGGGCCTTATCCAAAGACGCTTTGCCCTTCAGATCGATCAGCTCCAGCAGTCCCAGATCTCCTTGATCTAGATCCTCCAGCAGCTCCTTTAAAGCAGACCGCTCCTTTTTGTCGATCATTCTCATCGCAGCCGCTCTTTTATCCCCCTCGATTCTCTCTAAAATAGCCCGTATGAGACCCAGATAGCCGAGGTGAATATCTCCCCTGATTCCCGCGCTCCTGATCAACTGATCTGCCAGAGCGATGGCCTCTGCCTCGGAATCCGGCCTGGCACCTCCTATCAGCTCCGCACCCAGCTGCCAGAACTCCCTGAAGCGCCCTTTCTGTGGGCGCTCGTAGCGGAAGCAATTGCCAAAGTAGTAGAGCCTCAAAGGCTTGGGCGAGTTTTGCAGCTCGGAGACGAACATGCGCATCACTGGAGCGGTCAATTCCGGACGGAGGGCAAGATCTCGACCTCCTTTGTCCTGGAAGCTGTAGATCTCATCTATTACTGAGGCACCGGATTTCTCTGTGAATAGCTCAAGATGCTCAAATGTGGGTGTGGCTACCTCCTGGTAGCCCCAGCGACAAAGCACTTCTTGCATCGCTTTTCGGGCCTGGCTCCGCTTCCGCATCTCTTCTGGAAGGAAGTCCCGCGTGCCTCTCGGTCTCTTGATGATGGTCATATCGAGAGAGAAGTAGAACGCAAAATGCCCTTATAGTTTGTGATTCAAAAAGAAGAAATCATGGGAATTATCTCAGCTTCTCTTCCACCTCAGATGGACAGGCGATGATCTGCACTGGCCGTATCAGGATGTTGGAGGTGGCGGTGGCACTTCCCCCTTTTACCGAATTTATAGCACTCACTGAGATCCCGCTGACGTCTATGACCATATTATTGCCCAAGAGCGCTGCCGAACCGCTCCTGGTCACATTGTTCGAGTTGAGGTCGTATTTCTTGTCCCTGTTCAATGCTTTATCCACAGCGCGCTCAATGCTATCTGCCGCAACATGACCATTATACCAATTTAGCGATCCATCATCGGTCTCCTGGCCGGTGACGCTGATCTCCAGGGAATTGGAAAGGTCCTCCGACCCAGCATCACAGTCTTGGCTGCCGTCGTAGATAATCTCTCGCTCCCGGTCGGTATTGATTGCCGTCAGATCTGAAACCACCCTCTTCGAGCCGGTTTCATTCAGCGCTATATCTTCTCTTGAAGGCAATGGCCAGAGAAAAAGAGCTTTCGACCGAAGCGCCGATGTACTTCGCACTGACCAGGGGAGAGTGATCGTCTCTCCATTTACCTTGAACTTCCCTATTGCGCTTCCATATGGTTTATCCATAGTGCCTGAGAGGGTCTTTTTCATCTCTTTCTGCAGGTCGGGGAGGCCCGCCTCTGATCCCAGTGCATTGAGCATGAGGCATGAGAAGATAAAAATGGCCCCCACCAGCAAGAGGCCAGTGGGCTTTAGCATTTTTTTCATTTTCGTCCTTCAGGTCTGATGATCCCGATCTATTGCTGGTTGGTGACGATCTTCACATTGTTGGTGGCAATCGCGGCTCCAAAGGCCAGTGCCTCCCTATTTCCCACCCGGATCTGCTCCATGTTGACCTTTAAGCAGCATTCCTGGCAGGATTCGGGACCGCAGCATTCGCACTCACCTGAATCCTGATTCTTCTCGATCATCAGGTTATTGGTGGCTGTGGCCAGAGAAGGTCTCCGCCAGATGCCGCCAAAGGCCAACGCCCTGTCATTTCCGACGGTCAGGCGATCGAAGTTTGTATCTGCGAACTCAGGGAACTGGAACGCAGATGCCTCTGACTGAAATATGCCTCCGCCCCTCCCCAGAACGTCCACCGCTCCACAGGGCTTCATTCCCTGTGCCAGAATAGGTACCGATAGCATCACTACGGCCAATACCACAAGTACTCCCATTTGCCTAATAATTTCACCTCATCATCATTTTAGGATATAATCAATTAGTCACTCGATGATATTTATACGTTCTGGTGGTTTTTTTCATGAAAAGCTAGATTTATAGAGATATTCTTATCGAGAAAATTTTACCATAGGTATGCACCAGCGATAATAATGAGACCATTTCGCCGATATATTAAATTTTGAAGCAAGTGCAGGCAGAGAGGAAGCGTCGCTAGGATCAAATCATAGTGATAGGCTATATTGTGGTCAAAACCATAAAATTAGAATAAAATGGGCATGATAGTTATCATCAGTCCGAGCCCTACCCTCATTGCAGCGGCAAGTGATGCGCAGTCATTTCCCTTAATTGTTATGTACCGCAGGGACTCTCAGTGAAGCTCTTCTCAAATACCTCCCTCTCCGGCGCCACCTCGGCGAAGATCTGCGCCTCGAAGTGCTCTATCAGAGTGTCCTCATCCAGCCAGGCATCTGCCGGCAGGCCCGCTTTGACGCAGGTCTGGCCTAAAAACTCCAGGGAATCAAAACCCCATTCAATCGCCACCTGGGGCAGCAGCAGACCGGTGAACGGCCCTTTGGAGACGATGAGGCCGTCCCTTCCCACCTGAATCCTCTCGGGCAGGTTCTTCTTAGGCCCGGTGCAGGCCTGGGGCTCGGTGAGAATGGTGACCTCCAGCTCAATCCTCTTCAGCTCACCCGGCCGCAGGCCAGGGAACCGCGGATCGCGAAAGCCGGCATTGATCGCTGAATCCACAATGGCCCGACCAAGGGGCAAGACCGGCCGAGGATAGCCTATGCATCCCCGCAGGTCCCCATCCTCATGCAAAGTTACAAAGACGCCACGCTTCTGGGAAAAGACTGGCTGCATCCCTTCTGGGTCCAGGGCCTCCTTCGTTTCCATATAATGTGCCAGGGCGCGCCTGGCCAGGCGGACGGCTGCACTTCCCTCATCCACTGTCAGCATGATTATTAATAGGCCTGGAAGATATTAAAGAGTTGTGCGGGTTGGAGCTCGCCCGCTCTAGCGCCAGTTGATGCTGTTCCAGTGCTCGTACTCGTGCTCCCAGTTATCCTTGTTCATGCGCACCAGCTCTTTGAAGTGAGAGCGGATGCCTTCCTGCACCTTCCTCTGCTCAGCGTAGTCGCATTTGGTGCGAATATCCTCGACCAAGGCCCGGCCCAGATCGCGGGCCTTCCTCTCCCCCTCCTCCAGGGCACGAGGGCCTTTGCTCATCTCAGCTCCTGCGCTGCCGGTAACAAAAGCGCCGAAGTTGACCATCAAGCTGTCCAGATAGCCAGTGACCTGGTCATAGTTGCTGCCGCCGGTGGCCAGGCTGCAGCAGTACTTGCCGGTCAGGAGCTGGCAGTGAACGGCATCAGCCATCCGGTCGATGAGAGTCTTCAGCTGGGCGGTCACAGTATGAAAGTAGTTGGGCGAGCCCAATATCAGACCGTCCGCCATAAGGATCTTCTCATACAGCCCCTGAAAGTCGTCTTTATGCACGCACTTGCCGGTTTTAAAGCAGGTCTGACAGGCATTGCAGTACTTGATATCAAGCTGGCACAGGTCGACCAGCTCAGTCTCTGCCCCGTTCTCTCCTGCACCCTCTAAAGCAGCCTGAACCAGCCGCAGAGTGGTGCTCCGCGAGCCTTTTGGGCTCGAGCAAATTCCCAGTATCCTCATCCTCTCTCATCCTCCCAGGCAATCGGATTAGTATTGTCTGGCCATGTATGTGCGCTTGTCGGTCAATTTGCCGCAGACGGCGCAGGCTGCTGGTGAGAAGCTCTTGTACTGAGGCTCGCCAAGCATATTCGCCTCAACCAGGTCCTCAAGCTGGTGGCCGCACTCCTCCTTCTCGCACCAGGGGACTAGAGCCACCCCTGCCTCAGTCTGGGCTCGGGCTTCATCTATGCTTGCCACCTCCCGGATGCGGGAATTGGCAAATGCCTCTGCCCTCTGATAAAGCGCTGCCTGAAGCCTCTCCGCCTCCCTGACCAGGGCTTGGGCCAGCCCTTCCCTGGGCAGGGTGAGCTTCTCAGCATCCCGGCGCACCACCGTCACCACTCCCTTCTCAATATCCCTGGGGCCGACCTCCAGGCGGATGGGAACCCCTTTCATCTCCCACTTATAGAACTTGGCACCGGGCCGCTCGTCGCTGGTGTCCAGCTCCACCCGGATGCCTGCCTGCTGCAGGATCCTCAACAGATCCCTGCAGACCTCCAGCACCTTCTCCTTGTCGCCGAGGAGGATGGGCACAATGACCACCTGGACGGGAGCCACCTCCCAGGGCAATGCCAGCCCCTTATCGTCCCCGTGCACGGATATGAGGGCGGCAATACAGCGCTCAGAGATGCCGTAGCAGGTCTGATTGACCAGCTTCTGCTCGCCATCCTCTGCCTCATAGGTTATCT
The DNA here is from genome assembly GCF_002496085.1 of Methanosaeta sp. UBA458. Lineage (NCBI taxonomy): Archaea > Methanobacteriati > Methanobacteriota > Methanomicrobia > Methanotrichales > Methanotrichaceae > Methanothrix > Methanosaeta sp. UBA458. Next base: position 5,009 of record NZ_DAIK01000052.1, read on the forward strand.
CATAGGTCTTGGCAAAGGTGGAGCCCAGATGATGGGCGGTCCCCACCTGCAGGGTCTTGCCATCGGGCATTATCACATCGATGGCGGTGGTATAATCCGCACCAGGGAACTTGTCCCAGCTGGGCCGGCGGCTCACCAGGAAGGGTATGGCCAGGCGGCGATAGAACTCCGAGTACCTTTTGATCGCCACCTCCACCTGCTCTGCCGCCTCCTCCCAGGTAGCATGTACGGTATGCGCCTCTTTGAAGGAGGTGATTTCCCGCAGGCGTATCAGAGGGCGGGTATGCTTGGTCTCATAGCGGAAGGTATTCACTATCTGGTAGATGCGCAGAGGCATGTCGGCATGCGACCTTATCCAGAGCTTGAACATGGGGTATATGGCCGTCTCGCTGGTAGGACGGAGGGCGAGCTTGACCTCCAGGGGAGTGGTACCGCCGCAGGTCACCCAGTAGACCTCCTCCTCGAAGCCTTTGATATGCTGGGCCTCCTTCATGAACTCGTTCTCCGGTATCATCAGGGGAAAGAGGGTCTCCTGATGATCGGGATCCAGAAGCTGCCGGATGATGCCGTAGACGTTCTTCTTGATGGCGAAGCCGAAGGGGAACCAGACGCACATTCCCTTTACAGGGTAGCGGTTATCAATGATCTCCCCCGTCATCAGCAGCTCATGGTACCACTGGCTGAAGTCCTCTTTGGGAGAAAGCTTGGCGCTCTGCCCGCCGGATTCCCCTTTGCCTTTGTTCTTAGTATCTGGATATGTCATGCGACCCTCGATATGATAAAGGGGGTGATAAAAGTTTCAATGGCCGCGGCCAAAAGGAGCAAGGGCATTATCCAGCGGAGGAGGAAATGAATTGCTACACGCATCTCTCCGGAGAGGTCTGAGCTCTCTTTTAATAGGGATAGGGCTAGCATATGGCCCAGCCGCAAGCCAATGGCGATGCTCAAGAGGACGACTGGAAGCTCGATGATTCCATGAGGCAGAATGCCTGCCGCCAGATAGAGCCATCCTTTCTGTTCGACCGCGCTATAGCCGACTATTCCCAGAAGAAAGCCATTGGTGGTGGCGACTATCATGGGAACGATCCCCAGCCCTAATCCTAAGAGCATAGCCGTGGCAGAAGCGAGGAGATTTTTGAGGAATATGATTATCATTATCATGAGTGGCGGCTGCTCCAGTATCCATGCCAGCATCTCCAGCTCCTCTGTCCAGCTGGCGGCGAACTCTGGATCAAGCTGAGCAGTATAATAGCCCATGACGGCAGTGAGAGCGAAGAGGAATACTGAGATAGCGACATAGATGTAGATCGACCTCAGATAGGCGGCATCATCCTTGATGGACAAGATATCTCCCCATCAGATCACCCTTTTTACCTTATTTAAGGATACCGTGATCTCGCGAAGGAGAGAAGGATGAAAAAAGCGGTCTCCGCGAGGACGCAGAATGCCGCCGGGAGCCCTGCTGCCGGACCGACGAGGAGCAGGGATACCGCTGCTGCAAGTCCCAGGTTCTTGAAGGAGCCCAGAAGGGTAAGGGATATGGCCTGGCTGCTCTTCAAGCCAGCGGATCTGGCCAGGATAAACACTGCCAATCCCACAGCGAAGGTGCGGGCTATGGATATCCAGGCCACGCTCCACCCATCCGTCCAGAGGGCTCCCTGGTTCAGGCCGATCACAGTATATGTGACCAGGAAGAAACCCAGGTTTATGGGAAGGACGGGGTTGATCGGAAGCAGTCGCACCAGCCTGGAGGCAAGAGCAGGGATGAGGATCAATACAATGGAGATCTGGAGCAGATAGATGGGGCTTATTCCCGTCTGGTGAACGAAGAGGTAGATGATCAGGGGCATCAGCAGGAGCGAGGCCAGGTAGGAGAGTATCTCTCCGGCAAAAGAGAGGCTCATGTCCCCTTTCAGGATGCGGGTCATGGGCAGTACGGCCACTGCCGGCGGGACCGCGGCCATGATGACAAAGCCATGCCTGAGCGATTCGTCGGGCAGACTGTAGCTCAGAAGCAGAATCAATCCGCTCAAAAGGCCGTAGTTTATGATGATGCCGAGAAATCCTCTTTTCAGAGAGGCCGAGGATTTGATATCTCTTCCCAGATCGACCTCGGTCAGGGAGAAGGCCATCATAACCATGAGCGCCGGGGTGACCAGAGCCTCTGTCGCCCCTGCGGGACCCGGCAGCACCAGGCCTAAGAGGACTGAGAGGATGAGGACTGATGTGGAGTTCTGAATGAGATCGACAATCCGCTTTCTCGTGCTCATCTATCCTTCCTGAAGATCAAAGGATCCGTTCCGCCCAATCATCCGTCGCCTCCGGGGCCTCGGGCTGGAGAGCACCCTCAGCCAACCACTCCTATTCCGCTTCCCAGGTAGTAAATGCCGAATAGGATCAGGAAGATGCCGCATAGCCCCAGTATTCTTCTGTAATTCTCTGGGGAGAGGAGACCCCTTCCCCGCTCCAGGCTGCTGGAGACGAGAAGATACCAGCCGAAGTCGGCGCTCCAGTGTCCGATCATGAATATTGCCGCCACGATCAGACCGGCCTCAAGACCTGATACGATAAGGACGCTGCCTATGGAGAGCCACCAGATCCAGAAATAGGGGTTGGCTGCGCTGGTGAGAAATCCTGCTAGATATGGATTGGTGTAAGATCCGTCACCTGCTGAGGCCATGGTGGCTCTCTTGCTATCACGCATGGTCAGAATGCCAAAAGCGATCAGAGCCAGGCCGCCCATGAGGGCGATGGAGCGAGAGTACTGCTGCATAGTCACCGCCAGACCTTTCACAATTAAAAGAAATATCACGATCTCGATTAGCGCATGGCCAGCAGCAACCTTGGGGCCGGCCAGCCAGCCGTCCTTGAGTGAGGAGTTGACTGTAGCCAGGAGGGTAGGTCCTGGGGCGATGGCCCCGGTCAGGCCGACGGTCAGGCCTATGGAGAAGGTCATGGCTATGGTGGCTATTGATCCTGACAGCGCCTCTGCAGCCTGAATGATATCTAACATCTTCGCCTCAGAACTCTTGGGAATAAGACTGTTGCTCTGCAGGTAAAAGAGGTTTGCTGCCGGCAGCCTTTGTCTGATCGTGGGTGTTAATGTACTATAGCAGTTAAAACGATGACTTTTGAGTGGAAGCAGATGAATGCAGACAAAAGGTACAACAGGCTAATGGACAGGTCGGGATTTGAACCCGAGGCCTCTACCATGCCAAGGTAGCGATCTTCCAGCTGATCTACCTGCCCTTCGAGCCACAAGGTGAGCAGTACTCCATTTAAACATGTCGGTAGAAAGAGGGCAGGCGGCCAGATGAGGATCGGGCCGCTGAGCCATCAGAACTGCTGAGCATCTCATCAATCTCCTCCCCAGCGGGGTTGCAGGAGAAAAAATTAGATTATGCGGCCAATTGTTGCCTAAAGATTCCCTTTTACATCTCTTAAGGAGCAAGGTCATCATCTTGCGCTGGCCGTCGCGATGGCGAAGGAGATCTTCAGCTCACTTTCGTCCTGCAGGGATATGGTTGATAATAAAGCATACTGATAGTCTTAAGCGTTTACTTTATAACTGAGTTGATACATACTTGCTAAAAAATTTTGCGACTGTTTGGAGCGCAAAAGGAATAAACTGGAGTGGAAATACTGGTCTAATAGATCGATCGTCGAGAGGAGGCATAATGTTGCTTTATTGTAGAGGGGATGGGCGTTGAGCAGCAGAATCGTTCAACAGACCCTGGAAGGGCTGGCTGTTTCGTCTATGCCCAGAGTCAGGACCACGGACGGCCATCTGCTGGACTGGGATAGAGAAGCCATAGCCAAGCAGCTTCTAAAAGAGACCAAACTATCTGAACAATTCTATAAAGAGCCAGGCATAACCGAAGAAGAGGCGGAGGACATCGCCAAGGAGGTAGAGCGCCGGGTTAGGTGGATGAACGTCCGCTACCTGAGCGGCCCTCTGGTCAGAGAGATCATGAATGTGATCCTCCTGGAGAGGCATCATACCGAGTGGCGAAATATCTGCACCAGGGTGGGGACGCCCGTCTTCGATGCCCATCTCATCGACATCGGCACAGGCTTCGAATCCAAGGAGAACGCCAACCTGCAGGAGAACGCTGAGACCAGCCACAAGAAGAAGGCGGATAAAATAAGCAAGGAGCAGTACCTTTTGCTTCTGCCCCCATACCTTGCCGACCGCCACCTGGCAGGAGACCTGCATATCCATGACCTGGAGTACTTCGGAACCAGGCCGTTCTGCCAGGACTGGGATCTGCGCTACTTCCTCTACTACGGCCTGATGCCCGACGGCCTGGGCACCAAGGCCAGCGTTGCCGGCCCGGCCAAAAAGCCTGAGGTGGCCATACTGCATGCGGTCAAGGCCCTGGGCAGCGCCCAGACCAACTTTGCGGGAGGGCAGGGCTTCTACAACTTCCTCACCTTCATCGCTCCATACTTCGAGAACCGCAATTATGAAGAGATCGTGCAGCTGATGCAGATGTTCGTCTACGAGATGACCCAGATGATGGTCGCTCGCGGCGGCCAGCTGGTCTTCTCCTCGGTGCAGCTCACCCCGGGCGTCCCCAAGCTCTGGCGGGACAAGCCTGCGGTCTATGCGGGAAGGGTCTGGGACGGCTCTACTCCCGACGCGCCTCTCAAGACCTACGGCAAGTTCGAGCGCGAGGTGCGCCTGGCCTTCAAGGCCCTGATGGAGGTCATGCTCCAGGGCGACTACTGGGGCAAGCCCTTCAACTTTCCCAAGCCCGAGATCAGCATTGAGCCCGATTTCATGAAGGAGGACGAAGAGTTCAATGCCGCTCATCCCGATCTTCCCACCTATCAGGAGCTCTACCTCCAGACATTCAAGCTGGCGGCGGAGTATGGCACACCATACTTTGACAACCAGCTTCCTGCCTACCGGGGTGCAGGGGAGGGAATATCATGCTATCAATGCTGCGCATATCAGTTTGCAGCCACATTCAGTAGCGACGATCAGTTCGACGACAAGCTCCGCTTCCGGGACGGTAAGCACTTCTCCATGGGCTCCTGGCAGGTTGTCTCCCTCAACTGCCCTCGTGCCGCTTACCTCGCTCGGGGGGATGACGATCTCCTCTTCGAGTATCTGCGAGAATTGATGGACACATCGGTTGAGATATTCAAGGTGAAGCGGCAGTGGATGAACCAGATCATCAACAACCATCGCATGCCATTTGCTACCCAGCAGCCCAGGGATCCCATCACCGGCGAGATGGGCTCCGTCGCCGTCGGCCTGGATGCCCTGGTTTATACCATAGGCGTTGTGGGCGTCAATGAGATGGTGCAGTTCCATACCGGAAAGCAGATGCATGAATCAAAAGAGGCCTGGAAGCTGGCGGTTCGGGCCATGACCGAGATGGAGATCTATGCCCGGAAGCTCTCAGAGCAGCATGGCATGACCATTGCCCTCGCGCGCACTCCAGCCGAGACCACGGCCCAGCGTTTTGCTGTATCCGATCTCATCCACGAGGAGTTCAGAGAATGTGCCGAGAGGGTGGTGAAGGGCGACCTGGATGCGTTGAGGAGGAATCTGCATAAGACGCGCGACTTGCCCGTCTACTACACCAATGGAACCCACCTGCCACCCAGCGCGGACGTCACAATCTTCGAGCGGGCAAAGCTCGAGCATGTATTCTTCCCCATAGTTGATGGCGGCAACATCTTCCACGTCTTCTTAGGCGAGGCCACCCCTGATCCCCAGGGCTTGATGGACTTCGGCCTGCGCCTGGCAAGAGAGACCCAGATCGGCTACTTCACCTTCACCAAGGACATGACCGTCTGCCTGGGCTGCTCCCAGGTCTCGGGCGGATTGGAGGATAAGTGCCCCAACTGCGGATCGGAGAATGTGGACCACATCAGCCGGATCACCGGCTACCTGCAGGCGGTGAGCGGATGGAACAGCGCCAAGAGGCAGGAGCTCAAAGACAGGAAGAAATACAATGAACTGGCCTAGATCTGCGAAAGGTATATATCGGATATACATGCAGGTGGATTTGCCTTTGAGGCAAATTGGAGGACTCAATAATGCCCGCAGTTGTTAATAGAGACGAATGTGTAAGCTGTGGAACCTGCGTCGAGGAGTGCCCGGAGGAGGCCATCAGCCTGGACGACGAGGAAATAGCAGTCGTAAATAAGGAAAAGTGCACTGAGTGCAAGACATGTGTTGAGGCTTGCCCCTCTGAAGCAATCAGCATGGAGTGAGTGCAACTCCATCTCATTTTTTTTAAGCGTATCATTTCCCGAGTGCAGTTCTTCATTCTATTGACGCTGTATTATCCCATGCCCGACCGTTCAATATGGCTGAGATGATATGGAAATAGCACGCTATTGGAAACAACGCTGCTTTCGAACTCAAGCGCCCTGCTTTTCCGTCGATGGCACTTCGGCAATGGCCTCATAGAAGGCCTCCCAGTCGATGCTGGTGGCAACGCAGCCGGATGTTGATAGCGGCACCCCTCTGGCCGGTATGCCGTGGCTGTGGCATAGATCCAGTCCCTCCTTAATCTCCATTGAGCACCCCACTCCCACAATTGCTCCTGGTCGGCCTTTCTTTATGATCCTCTTTATGAAGCTGGAGCCAGGAACCACATAGAACCTATAGCCCAGGCTTTCAGCGTATTTCTTGGCCTCGCCGATACCACAGCGACCGCAGTCGATGCACATTATCCCTTCTGGGGTGAGCTTGGCAGGGCACTGGACGCTACGGAGACATTGAGGCATGAAGATGAAGCGTTTCTCATAGGGAGTCTCTAAAAACTTTTTTGTATTAATATAATTTCTCAGGCGCACGCCGACATCATCCACCATGGAGTCATCAGCTCTCGCCACCCAGAAGAGCGACTTTATCACGTCCTCAAGAAGCATGATGCCCAAAAGCATGTATCTGGCGGCGAAGAAGTTGCCCGTCTTAAAGGAGTAGAGGATGAGCAGAGCTATCAGTACGGAGATGAGGAGGACGGCCGCGGCAAGAAAGACCACCGCCTGGCCGATGAGATAGAACAGCTGGTTTAAGTACTCCGGAAGCATGCACTAATCTTCAAATCCCTGGCTTATAAACCTGCTACCAGGATATGTTGCCAGAAGAACGGCGCAAGTTTTTTATCTCACCTGGCAGTGAGAATTATACCTTCGCCATTATGAGATTGAATGAGGATTGAAAGATGGCAAAAATGCATAGCCGAAAAGGGGGCTCCTCTCGTTCCCGACCGCCCATGGTGACCAAAGCGCCAGAGTGGTCTGACGTGTCCAAGGAGGAGCTGGAAAAGACAATCATGAAGCTGCACGATACAGGCATGTCCCCCAGCCGCATCGGCCTCACTCTGAGAGATCAGTATGGAGTACCGAACGTCAAGCTGGTAATAGGAAATAGCATAACCGGCTTTCTGAGGGACAACAATGCTCTGGCGGATATTCCAGAGGACCTGACAAATCTGATGAGAAAAGCGCTCCATGTGAGAAAGCACATCAAAGCCAATAAGAAAGACGTTCACAACAAGAGGGCTCTGCAGCTCACTGAGAACAAGATAAGAAGAATGGTGAAATACTATCACGACTCCGGGCGTCTGGCTCCGGACTGGACCTATTCGCCCGAGACCGCTGAGATTCTCATCTCATGAAGCGGCTGGACAAAGCGGCAGAAGCCATCGCCCGGTCCATCCGGCAGTGCGAGCACATGCGGGTGATCTCTCATAACGATGCCGACGGCATCACATCCGCCGGGCTGATCTGCCATGCCCTTATGCGCGCAGGCATTCCCTTCCAGGCCACATTGGTCAACCGGCTGGACCGGTCTGTGATCGACGGCCTGACCGGGCCGGTGGTCTTCTGCGATATGGGGAGCGGAAAGCCGGATCTGATCTCCCGGGTGCAAGGCGAGTGTTTCGTTTTAGACCATCACCGACCGGTGGGAACGCTGGACTGTATGCACCACAACCCCCATCTCTTCGGAATAGATGGGGCTTTTGAGCTGTCTGCAGCGGGCACCGTCTATTCTGTGGTCCGTCATATGGGCGACAATGCCGATCTCGCAGGCCTCGCCCTGGTAGGAGCGATGGGCGACCGCCAGGCCATGATCGGGGCGAACAGATCCATCCTGGAAGAGGCGGTGGCCAGCGGCGCAGTGCAGGTCAGGGCCGGTCTGAAGCTCTCAGAAGATGGACAGTTGGTGGATGTCCTGGCAAGGAGCATAGAGCCGCTCCTGGACTTCACCGGCGACCGGGAGAAGATCAAGAAGTTCCTGGATGATCTGAATATAAAGGGCAATGTCCAGTCCCTGGCGGGGGATGATCTGACCAGGCTGGCTACAGCATTAACCCTCAAGCTGATCATGCAGGGCAGCTTTGCTGCGGATTCGATTTTAGGAGAGGTGATCCGCCTCCGCCATGAGGTGGTGGAAAACTCCCTGCATATGGTGCAGCTGCTCAATGCCTGCGGCAATAGAGATCTTCCCGGAATTGGGCTCACATTATGCCTGCGGGATCACTGCGCGCTCCTCGAGGCCGAGAGGCTGGCGGATGAGTACAAAGAACACATCCTGCGAGAGATTAGCCTCCTTCGAGAGCAGAGCAGACAGATGAAGAACCTTCGCTACCTAAAGAGGGTGAATATGGAGGCGGGGGCGATCGTCTCGGGCCTGGGGATTCGATATCTTTACTCCGATCTGCCTTTAGTGACATTGAATCACAAGGATGATATGATCAAGATATCTGCCCGAGGGAACAAGCCCCTCATCGCCCGGGGACTGGACCTGTCTGTGGCCCTGCGAAGGGCAGCGGAGGCAGTGGGAGGAAACGGTGGGGGCCATACCATAGCCAGCGGCGCCTCTATACCCCCAGGCAGAGAGGATGAGTTCCTGGCCCTGTTAGACGAGATCCTGGACGAGCAGCTGAACAAAAGGACCGATCCCTCCGGCCAGACCGCTATGGACACGGCATGATTCATGCCCGGCTGGTCCTCTTGGCAGAGGCGGGAGAGGATATGGAGATGGTCGGCAGATCGATTGAGCCGGACAACCTGCCCAATATGAATCTGTTGATCGATAAGAGAAGCCTCTCCCTGCAGTTCTCAATCGAGAAGCCCGGCACTCTGCTCACCACCATGGATGACCTATTAATGAACATTAAAATAGCAAAAGAGACGCTATCTGTTGCGGAGGATAGATGAGATTTCATTTAGAGGCAAGCCTTCGGCTGAGCGCTGATGCCGGCGCAGCCGAGAAAGCCATTTCCGATTTTATAAGGGACGCTGGGCCGATATTGGAGAAAGGCGCTCCTGAGGGCCAGGGGGCAAAGATCACCGAATGGCGTCTGGCCAAAAACAGAATCGATCTAGTCATCGACAGCGACCGATATGTTCGGGCTCATGATGCCCTGCTCAGGCTGCGCCGGCCTCTCTCTGAGCTTTTAGGAAAGCAGTACCGGATTGGCGTGCGGGGCATGGATGTGACCGCTTTTGAGATCGAGGTCGAGTCCGACAGGGAGATCGCCCATCGTATCCCTTATGTGCGGGAGATGAGGCATGAAGGAGGACGGCTGCGCCTTATTCTGGATGTAGGCGAGGGCGGCACATTAGGTCAGTCGGAGATTGAGAACCGCATTCCCGACAGGATCGTCAGCCTTCTGGAGGAGAAGCTGGAGAAGGGCTACGGAGGGAAGACTGAGCACTGGGAGCTTCTCTGGGAGAGCGAGAAAAGAGAGCCCAAATTCAGAGCCGATCCCACTGAGGAGATGCAAAAGGCGGGCTGGATCAAGCACGGCTCTGCCCGTGGCCAGTGGATCTACGGGCCCCAGGCCACACATCTTTTCCGCACATTCGAGGCTATCGTCTTAGAGGAGATCATAGGGCCTTTGGGCTACCAGGAGATGATATTTCCAAAGCTTGACACCTGGGACGTCTGGAAGAAGAGCGGACACGCTCAGGGGGTCTACCCGGAGATCTACTTCGTCTGTCCGCCCAAGACCCGCGATCCAGCCTTCTGGGAGGAGGTCATGGACTATTACAAGGTCACCCATGAGGTTCCCCTGGAGCTGGTCAAAGAGAAGATCGACCTGCCCATAGGCGGGATGTGCTATGCCCAGTGCCCCACCTTCTGGGGATTTCTGCAGGGGATGACCCTTCCAAATGGCGAGCTGCCCATGAGGGTCTTCGACCGGTCCGGCACCAGCCACCGCTATGAGTCCGGCGGGATTCATGGCATCGAGAGGGTGGACGAGTTCCACCGTATAGAGATCGTCTGGCTGGGGACGAAGGAGCATACCCTTGAGGAGGCAGAGAAGCTGAAGGGCTGCTACAAGCACATCTTCGAGGATATCCTGGAGCTTACCTGGAGGACGGCCTGGGTTACTCCCTGGTTCATGGCCCAGGAGGGCAAGACCGGCCTATCAGAGATGACCGGAGCGGGCACAGTGGACTATGAGGCCATCCTGCCCTATAACGGAAACTGGATAGAGTTTCAGAATCTGTCTGTGAACGGGGAGAAGTACCCCAAGGGCTTCACAGTGAAGGCCCAAAGCGGCGAAGCCCTCTGGTCAGGATGCAGCGGAGTGGGCCTGGAGCGCTGGGCCAGTGCCTTCCTGAGCCAGAAGGGGCTGGATCCATCCAACTGGCCGGAGGAGTTCCGCCGGCGCTTCGGGGAGATGCCCAAAGGGATCAGGTTCCTCTGATCTCCCTTTTATCATTTTATTAGGCTTGAAAAGTTGGATGGTACTGGCAAGCACCAGACCGATAAACCTATAAATTAGTTTTAACTAATAAAATGGGCATGGGCGCAGATATCGCCAGTACTGGAAATGTGGGAAAAGTAGTTGGGGCCAAGCTGACCCGAAATGAGATTTTGCAGATCAACGGGCTTGTAGATGCCGGTCTGTACCTCAATCCCTCGGACTTCATTCGCGATGCTGTCCGGGAAAAGCTTGCTGCAATCAAGGTCATCGAATACCATGATGTAGACTATGAGACTGCCAAAAAGGAAGTTGCCGGGTATTTCCAGATGAAGGGCGAGGCATATGCATCTGATGCCAGCACCGACCTACAGCTGGATTATGAGCTGGTATGCAAGATCATGGATGACCTGGAAAAGGAAGGCAAGATGGAGCCAGTAAAATGAAGGGCCATGAGGTCGGCGACTCGATTCACGGTCACAGGATCATAGCTGAGGCGAGACGAGTGAGCGATCCCGTGGTCATAGTAAAGAGTGCCAGGCACAAGGCCCAGCGGATAGTCTTGACAGAAAATGCCCTGGCAATAATCGATAGAAAAGGTAGATGGTGCGGGCAAAGCCCGTGATTTTCAATCACATTTTCCCTCTCCCCAGGGCTACCACCCCTTTGGCGATGAAATCCAGGCCGATCGTCTGCCCGGCGGTGACGAATGCTGCCCGGGGCGGAATTCCATACCCGGACTTGAATGGATCGATAATGTGCATTCCCGGAGAGAGTTCAAGTCGGCAATTGCCCTAATGATCGGTGGTGAATAGAATAGAAGAGGGAAAGCCGAAAGGGGTAAAGGAGGAAGAAAACTCTATCGACTTTCGCCTTTGTCTATATAGACAATCGACGATATATATAGTTTTCCATCCTGACAAAAACCGGCTTTGAAAAGGACAATTGACGCCGAAAGGCTCTTCAAAGATCCGATCCCAAATTATGCTGTTGTGCTCTATGGCCCGCTACAACAAGATGCCCCCGGAAATTTTGGAGAAGCGCGCGCAAGAGGCTCTTGCACGCCTCGCATCCTGCAAGATCTGCCCCCGCCGCTGCCAGGCAAACCGCCTGGAAGATGAGAGGGGCTACTGCCGCACCGGTCGGTGGGCCCGGGTGGCCAGCTACACTCCCCACTTCGGCGAGGAGCCGCCCCTGGTGGGCCACTCGGGCTCGGGCACCATCTTCTTTTCCGGCTGCAACCTCTCCTGCGTCTTCTGCCAGAACTGGGATATCAGCCANNGATAGTGGCTGCCATAACATCAACCTCGTGACACCCACCCACGTCGTCCCTCAGATCCTGGAGGCTCTGGTCCTGGCCCGAGAAGAGGGCCTTTCTGTCCCTCTGGTATACAACAGCGGCGGCTACGACTCCGCAGAGGCCCTGCTTCTATTGGATGGCATCATCGACATCTACATGCCCGATGCTAAATACGGCCAGGACGGCCCTGCCCAGAAGTACTCTGCAGCGCCCGGCTACACCACCGTTAATAAAGCGGCACTGAAAGAGATGCACCGCCAGGTGGGCGACCTGCAGATGGACGAGGAGGGCATCGCCCTGCAGGGGCTCCTCGTCCGCCACCTGGTCCTGCCTGCGGACGCAGCGGGGACGGAGGAGGTGGTGCGCTTCATCTCCCAGGAGATATCCGTGCACACCTATCTGAATGTCATGGCCCAGTACCATCCGGAGTACCAGGCCTGCCGCTACCCCGAGCTTTCCCGCGCCATAACCGCCCGCGAGTACGCCCAGGCCCTGCATCTGGCCGAAAAGGCGGGCCTGGTCCGCGGGCTGGCAATGCTTTAATGCCTGCGGCTCTCACTAATATATGATGATTCCATTCGAATATCTGGAGCATACCGCAGATGTCAAGTTCCGCGCCTATGGCACGACTCCTGACCAGATGCTCTCCAATGCCGCCGCCGCCCTATTTGGCGCCATGATCTCCCCCGGCCAGGTTAAGGTTGAGGAGAGCTGGCAAGTGGAGCTTGAGGCGGAGGATCTGGAGGACCTGGCCTACCAGTGGCTCTCTGAGATCGTCTTTCTCTTCGAGACCGAGTCTGCGGTCTTCTCCCGCTTCCAGGTGGCACTGGAAGAGTTTCAAGATGGCAAGGGATGGAAGCTCCGGGCGGAGATCGGCGGGGAGAGGATGGACCCGGAGAGGCACTCGTTCCTCGCTGAGGTGAAAGCGGTCACCAGGCACAAGTTCGCCATCGAGAAGAACGAGCGGTGGTGCATTCAGGTGGTGCTTGATGTCTGATGGCTCTATGTCTGATGGCTCTATGTCTGATGATGTTCTATGTGTGATAATTGTGGACGTGTGATATATGGAAATTGAGAAGATCGATGATAACATCTACGAGGTGCCAATCGGCTACCGGCCGGGAATGCGGGTGCCGGGCAGGATATTCGTCTCAGCCGCCCTGCGGGAGATGGTCGAGCCGGGGACGGTCGACCAGGTGGCCAATGTCGCCACCCTTCCCGGAATCGTCGGACACTCCATGGCCATGCCCGATGCCCACCTGGGCTACGGCTTTCCCATCGGCGGGGTGGCCGCCTTCAAAGAGCAGGGTGGGATCATCAGTCCCGGCGGGGTGGGCTTTGACATCAACTGCGGGGTGCGCCTGCTCCGCTCGGACCTGCAGGCCAGGGACGTGCAGCCGCTCATCAACACCCTCCTCGATGCCCTCTTTCAGGCGGTGCCCTCGGGCCTGGGATCCACAGGCAGGCTTCATGCCACCGATCGGCAATTGACCGAATCCTTTCTCCGGGGAGCGGAGTGGGCAGTAGAGGAGGGCTATGGAGTGGAGTCGGACCTGGATTTCTGCGAGGAGAATGGCTCCATGCCCGGAGCGGACCCCTCCCAGGTGGGGGTCAAAGCGAGAAAACGGGGCCGCCCCCAGCTTGGTACCCTGGGCAGCGGCAACCACTTCCTGGAGATTCAGAGGGTCGAGGAGATCTATAACCCGGAGATTGCAAAAAGGTTCGGCCTTTTCAAGGGCCAGATCACAGTGATGATCCACTGCGGCTCACGGGGGGCGGGCCACCAGATCTGCACCGATCACCTGGACGTCCTGTCCAAAGCGGTGAGAAAGTACAATATCGACATCCCTGATAAGCAGCTGGCCTGCGCTCCTCTGGGCACTCCCGAGGCAGATCACTACTTCGGGGCCATGGTCTGCGCCGCCAACTATGCCTGGGCCAACCGGCATATCATCGCCCACTGGACGAGGGAGGTCTTCGACCGCTACTTCCCCGGCTCCCAGCTGCAGCTGCTCTACGATGTGGCCCATAACGTGGCCAAGATCGAGGAGCATCGGGTGGAGGGCAAGAAGGAGAGGCTCTATGTCCACCGCAAGGGGGCCACTCGGGCCTTCGGTCCCTCAAGAACGGAGATTCCCGCTGCTTATGAGGGCCTGGGCCAGCCGGTGCTGATACCGGGGAGCATGGGCACGGCCTCATACGTTCTCTGCGGCCAGGACAAGGCCCTTGATCTGACCTTCGGCTCCGCCTGCCACGGCTCAGGCCGGGTGATGAGCAGAAGCCAGGCCCTGAGGCAGTTCACAGGCAAAGAGGTGAAGGCCGCCCTCAACCGGGACGGAATCGCCGTTCGCTCCACCTCCCCTGGAATGCTGGCAGAGGAAGCTCCCCAGGTCTACAAACCCTCTGGCGATGTGGTGGATGTGGTGCACAACTTGGGCATAGCCACCAGGGTAGCCAGGCTGGTTCCCCTGGGGGTCTCAAAAGGATAGCTCCCATGAACCTGAGAGTGGTTTTGGTCGAGCCCCTCTATGAGGGCAATGTGGGCTCTGTGGCCCGGGCGATGAAGAACTTCGGCTTTCATGACCTGGCCCTGGTCAACCCCTGCAAGATCGAGGACTATGGTTGTGCCATGGCCTCTCATGCCCGGGACGTTCTGCAGATGTCCCGGAGCTTCTCAACTCTGGCCGAGGCCCTGGAGGGGGCGAACCTGGTGGTGGGCACAACCGGCAAGAGGCTGGAGCATGAGCAGCACCACCTGCGGCTGCACCTAAGGGTGCCCTGCCTGACCCCAGCCGGTCTGGCGGAAAAGCTCCGGGATAAGGAGGGGATGGTAGCCCTGCTCCTGGGGAGAGAGGACTGCGGCCTGAACAGCGATGAGATCTCCCTGTGCGATATGATCGTCTCCATTCCCACCTCCGAGGAGTACCCGGTGATGAACCTCTCCCACTCGGCAGCGATTCTGTTCTATGAGCTCTCCGGGATTGGAAGCAATAGCTCGAGCAGTGTCCAGATGGCCAGAAAAGAGACGTTGAATCTGTTGCAGGAGAGGGCGGGAGATCTTCTTGCGGATATCGCATATCCCGAGCATAAGGAGGACTATACCCTGCTTATGCTGCGGCGGATCTTCGGTCGGGCGGAGCTGACGGAGAGAGAGGCTCGAGCGCTTCTGGGGATCATAAAAAGGATCCGCTGGAGGATAAGCCATGGCCAGAAGGGCTCAGATCGAGATTGAAAAAAATAATTCTGGCCGGCTGAAAAAAGGTTGCCAGAAAAAAAGTTGATCTCTCCTTTTTTTTTATTCCAACGCCTCCGCCTTATTGTTGCTTGCCATAATCAGGCGCCGGGCGGCATACAGAAGGGCAGCGAAGCCCAGGCTCATGGATACAATGGACACCAGGCCGCCCAGGTAGGGGATGAGGAATAGAAGATTGAGGATGACAAATCCAATGGTAAAGCATACCAGATCCCCCTGTTTCAGCTTGCCCTGCAGGCAGATCCACCGGCCCAGGCTATAGGCCACAAATGTCCCGCTGAGCATCAGGCCGACGATCACGAGGAACGTAGATACCACTGCTATCGGCAGGCCCACCACGGTGATGGCCACCAGCAAGAGAGCGATGAATGAGGCGATGATGATGATGAATCCCAGTACGGTCCTGAGCAGGGTGGAGGTGCGAATCTCCTCGTCCACAGTCCGGAAGATGACGGGAATATGCTTTACCAGGATCAGTCCCAGGATGAAGTATCCGATGATGCTTATCAGGCTGAAGAGATCAAAGCCGCCCCATTTATCCTCTCTTGGCGGGGCCTTATCCTCTGTCCTCTCCGTCTGATAGAAGTCGACCTTGCCTGCCGAGCCGGTGTTGTTGAAGTCGCTCGCATAAACGGTCATTGTGCCATTGATCCGGCCGGAGTTCACCGCATTGCCGGCGCTGATGAGGGCATCTCTGCCCACTGTCCTGCCCGGAAGTATGCTCACCTGGCCTCCTGCTGCCACCAGATTGGTGCCGACATCTCCTCTCAAATCGATGGTACCCCCGACAGCCACCACCTTTCCACCCACATCGGAGTTCACATAGACCTGGCCGCCAGCAGCAATGACGTCTCCCTTTACTGGCGCGTTGATGTTCACTGTGCCTCCGGCGACTACAGCCGAATCAACTGGAGCGTTGATATTCACTATGTTTCCTGCGGCAAAGATATCATCCTCTACGGGATTGACTATGGATATCGTATCGCCAGAAAAGGTCCTCAATGCCTCCCCACTGGTGGAGAGGAATAAAAGGGCCATCAGAACTATTACTGCACTGGAATGATTCATCACATCCACCAGAACTATGTAAATGCAATTCATCAGATAAATAACCCGCTTAAGACATCGTCATCTTCAGGCAGATGAATAAAAATCCAGATGATCATTGAGGCTCCTCTTTTACGGTAAGGATAGGGCTTATCAACTCAGGGGCAACAGTCATTCTGACTGACATTGATAAGACTGCCTGAACTCCTCGCCCCAGCTGGATCGCCCCAGGCCCTGCACTCTGCCATAGCGGCAGGTGCGGATGCGGTGTACCTGAGCGGCAAAAGGTTTGGAGCGAGGAAGTTCGCTGCTAACTTCGACCACAAGGCCATGACGGAGGCCATAGACTACGCTCACCTGCGTGGGGTGAAAGTTTACGTTACCGTCAATACCCTGATCAGGGAGGATGAGCTGCTCGATTTAGCCGAGTACCTCGTCCAGCTGTACGATCTGGGTGCAGATGCCATTCTTCTCCAGGACCTGGGCGCAGCCTCACTGGCCCGCCGGCTTGTTCCAGATCTGGAGAGGCATGCCTCCACTCAGATGACCATTCACAATCTCCCTGGTGCTCTCTATGCTGCCCAGGGTAGCTTCAATAGGGTCGTCCTGGCCAGAGAGGTCACCATAGAGGAGATAAAAAGATGGGGACAGAAGATGGAAAAGGCGGGACTGGGCCTGGAGGCATTCGTGCACGGTGCCCTCTGCTACTCTTACTCTGGCCAGTGCCTTCTCTCCTCGGCCATCGGCGGGCGGAGCGGCAACAGGGGGATGTGCGCCCAGCCCTGCAGGAAACCGTATGTCCTGATGCATGGCAGAAAGGACGAATACGGCCGGCCAGAGGGCCTGCAGGCAGTGGCCCAGAAGGAGAGCTATATCATATCCACTCGCGACCTTTGCGTCTACAGGCATCTGGATAAGATTGTCCGCTCGCCCGTGCAGTCACTGAAGATCGAAGGGAGGATGAAGTCCCCCCAGTATGTGGCCATCGTCACCAGCATCTACCGGAGGGCACTGGATGCCATCGCCCGCGGCAGCTGGTCGCCCTCGAAAGAGGACGAGAGAGACCTCGCCCTGGCATTCAACCGCGACTTCACCATAGGCCACCTGCTGGGGGCAAAGGATGTCATGGGCAGAGGGATGTCGGACAATCAGGGGGTCCTCATAGGAAGCGTGGCCTCCTATGATCCCCAGAGAGGCGAGGCAGCAGTCCGTCTATGCGCTTCACTTGTGCCAGAAAAAGGGGACGGCCTGGTATTCCAGTCTCCGGGCCAGGAGATGGGCCTGGTAGTGCAGAAGGCCATCGAAAAGGACGGCCTGGTACGACTCAGGACCCCGGATAGAGTCCGTCCCGGGGCCAGAGTATTTCTCACCGGCAGCATTGCCCTGTCCCGGAGGGCAGAGGAGATCGCAGCCAGGGAGAGGGCTTCTATTCCCGTGAACATCCGCCTCACCTGGGAGGACGGAATTCCAGTTGCCGAAGGCCGGCTGGATAGCGGCGAGCTGGCGGTGGCCCGAGGAGAATCCAGGATGGGGGAGGCTGTAAATAGGCCCTTGACCCGTGAGCAGATCGAGTCCCAGATGAGAAAGACTGGAGGCACCCCCTTTGTGGCCAGGAGGGTAGAGATGGACTATCCTGGAGGGCTCTTCTCCCCTCCGAGAGCCTTAAACCAGCTGCGCCGCGATCTTCTGGCCGGGCTGGAGAAGGCATTGCTGGAGAGACGCCGGCCACCATCGGACCGGATCAGGGAGGCGAAGGATCGCCTCCAGAAGCTCGAGCTTCCGGCGAGAAGGGCTGGGGAGGAATGGAGCAGGCCTAAATTGTCCGTCTATGCCGACCGCCTGGATATATTGAAGGGTGCAGTAGACGGCGGATCTCGTCGGATATACTTCGAGCCCCTGATGGAAAAAGGGCGAGGATATAAGGATAGAAAAGAGACGATCCTGGCCCAGCTTCTGGAGGCAAAAAAGCTATGCGACAAGGCAGAGCTGATCTGGAAGTGGCCGCGAATCACTCGGGATGATTTCATTGACCTTGCCCTGCCCCTGCTCTCCGAAGTCCAGGTGAACGGGATCATGGTGGAGAACGTCGGCCCTGCCTGGGCGATCAAAGAGAAGATGCC
>NZ_DAIK01000110.1:0-7708 GCF_002496085.1 Methanosaeta sp. UBA458
CTGATCCAGGATATTGGGGCGGATCGGGTGATATTCGGCAGCGACTATCCCTGGGAGATTCCGGGCAGAGCAGTGGAGATAATCCAGAGGCTTGATCTATCAGAGGGAGAGAAGGAGGCCATACTCTGGAAGAATGCCTCCATTTTATTGGAGTGACAGCAGGGGAAAAATAGGTCCATTCTCATCATGTCAGGTCTCCAGGACCGGATGCTTCGGATGTGAGACAAAGATTTATACTTTATAAGAACAGCTGTTGCCAGCGATGAAACGCGATCTTCTCGATATTCTGGCTTGCCCTATGTGCAAAGGAGACCTGATACTGGAGGTATTCGAAGAGAACGAGTCGGAGATATTAGCCGGCAAGCTCTGCTGTCGTGCTTGCAATGAGATCTATCCCATTGAGGACGGGATTCCAAATATGCTGCCCCCAGAGCTTCGAGAATGATCATATTCTAGATTGACCAGATGGACGCCTGGCCGAATCCGCGCTAAGAGCCCCAAAATGGTGGATGGGGGCAGAGAAGGGGCTTGGGATTCACAGGCGAAATATTTATACAATATTATGTAACAATAGCGAGTGAGGGGTTTTGGGATTGGATCATATTGTTCGCATCAACGAGGGAAGCGATACCAAGACACCCATCGTCCTCCATCTTCTTCCTGGCGAGGAGACCCTCTTCAACCTCGTGGTCATCAACGATGGAGAGCCTTCAGATGTCTCGCTCCAGGCCAGCGATCCCGTCTTCAAGGCGGTTCGCTTCAGAAGATCGGATGACTACGTGGATGGAAAGCAGATCATACCGATCTTCGCCCGAATGCCCGACGATACAGACCGGCTGGATGGAGAGATAATCCTGAAGAGCAGCATTGGCGATAGCCGGGTTCCCATAACCATCCTGCGGGACTCCATAGTCTCCAAGTCAGATCAGCTCCCCGGCATCCAGTCCGAAGGTCTCGGCCGCCAGGGCCCATCAGATAGGTTGGGCAGGGTCCCCTCTCGAGCCTGGATCCGGGATATCGCCCCGGCAGAGGAGGCGCAGACTGAGGATTACCGGGAAGAGGAAAGGAATCCTGACGAGGATGAGATCGGCGCCGATGGGATTGATCCAGAGATAATTGATCCCGAGGGCATGGATGATGGCGGGGAGGATGAGGATCGCAGTCCATACGAGTCCTCCGAGGATCTGGATACGGAATTCGTCCCGGCGAAGGATGGACGCGATGAAGAGGATGAGAGGGAGAGCCGGAATATATCGTTCTCAAAGGATCAGGATCTAGAGAGATATCGATCTGCCCGCCGTTTTCGCAGGATTGAGGATCTCTCGGAGACGGACGGAGATAATCACAGTAAAGAGCGCAATGGCCCGGTGAGGGATAATGAATACTCCAGAGAAGCCGATGATTATTTTGGTGGGGATGATTATCCTGATCGCGATCGGATCGACCGCCCCATCGATCCCCTGACCAGCCAAACGCAGGGCTCAAATGGAGAGTTTGATCCTTTTAAGACCCCCCGAGAGGACCGGCGGTTTCAGAGAGACGAGGCAGCACAGGACCCTGAGAACCGCTTCAGACCAGGGGTAAGGGAGCCACTCGGATCGGTCGAAAGGGAAGAGAATTCCACAGAGCAGTTCGAATCCGATCAGATTCGTTCTGAAGAGGAGGCGGGAGAAGCAGTTGAGGATGAGGACGGCTTGCGAGCGATCGGAGCGATGCAGGTCATTCCCGCAGTCATATTCTTGGGCCTGGTTAGCGCATTGGTTCTGACCTTCATCACCGAGAGCATTCCCGAGTTTCCCGGAGCATTAGTGTCGTCGATTCTGATCGTCACCCTTATCATATACGGAGCGGCTACGCTCCTGAAGGCGTAAAAAATGAGATATATCGTGGTCACTGGCGGGGTTATGAGCGGCCTTGGGAAAGGCATAACCGCGGCTTCCATCGGCAGGCTGCTCATGAACAGGGGCTATAAAGTCACGGCCATAAAGATCGATCCCTACATCAATATCGATGCTGGCCTCATGAGCCCCTTTCAGCATGGAGAGGTCTATGTTCTCAAGGATGGGGGAGAGGTGGACCTAGACCTGGGGAACTATGAGCGATTCCTTGATGTCGAGCTGACCCGAGACCACAACATCACCACCGGCAAGGTCTACAGCACAGTGATTGAGAAGGAACGGCGAGGTGAGTATCTGGGCAAGACGGTGCAGATCATCCCCCACATCACCGAGGAGATTAAGAAGCGCATCCGTCAGGTCTCCCGAGACGGGGGCTGCGAGATATGTCTGGTCGAGGTGGGGGGCACAGTGGGCGACATCGAGTCCATGCCCTTCCTGGAGGCTATGCGCCAGCTCAAGTACGAGGAGTCGGGAAACATATTCTTCGTCCACGTAACCCTGGCCCCCTCCACCACCGATGGAGAGCAGAAGACCAAGCCCACCCAGCATAGCGTGAAGGTGATGAGGGAGCTGGGTCTGCAGCCGGACATGATCGTGGTTCGATGTGAGAATCCCCTGCTCCCAGAGACCAAGCACAAGATCGCCCAGTTCTGCGATGTGCCTGCAGAGGCAGTGATCAGCGCCCACAACTCTGATGACATCTACAAGGTGCCCCTGCAGATGGAAGCCGAGGGCATTGCCAAGTACATAATGAAGGAGATGAGGCTCTTTCCTCTGGAGGAGAAGAAGGACTGGGACCAGTTTGTAGCGAAGATGGAAGAGGTATCAGGATCGGTGAAGGTGGCGATCGTGGGCAAGTACACCGTGGGTCAGCAGTGCGCCGATCCCATGGAGGATGCCTACCTCTCCATTCGGGAGTCTCTGAAGCATGCGGGGATTGAAGCCGGCGTCCGGCCGGAGATCGTCTGGATCGATGCTGAGGATCTGGAGCACGGATCATCTGACCTCATCCTGCGGGAGGCGGACGGCATTCTGGTGCCGGGTGGCTTTGGCTCCCGGGGTACGGAGGGCAAAATCAAGGCGGTGCAGTATGCCCGGGAGATGAAGGTTCCCTATTTGGGTATCTGCTTTGGAATGCAGCTGGCGGTGATCGAATATGCCCGGAACGTCTGCGGCCTGGAAGAGGCGGGAAGCACTGAGTTTGGAGAGACCCCCCATCCGGTGATTGCTATTTTGCCCGAGCAGGAGAAGATCAGGCAGATGGGGGCAACCATGCGGCTGGGAAATTATCCCGCTCACCTGTTGGAGGGCAGCCTGGCGCACCAGATCTACGGCAAAACCAATATCGTGGAGAGGCACAGGCACAGATATGAGGTCAATCCCGCTTATATCAAACCCATCGAGGAGAAAGGGATGATCTTCTCCGGCAGGAACGGTGATCTGATGGAGATCTGTGAGATTCCAGAGCATCCATTCTTCTTCGGCTCTCAGTTCCACCCGGAGATGAAGTCCCGGCCGGGCAAGCCATCTCCGCCGTTCCTGGCGTTTGTAGAAGCGATGAAGGAGCGAAAAGCTAAATAGGAATATTTTTCCAGATTTTTATATTTTTATTTTTAAAGAATATCCCGCAGCTTGCTGCAGGGTATTCTTTAAAAATAAGACGATTGAATTGATTGATGTTCTCTGGCTTCAGGGCGAGGCAATAGTCGCAGCTTTCGAGGTGGAGCACACAACAACAATTTATTCGGGCTTATTGAGGATGGCGGACCTGGTGAGCATGCAGCCCAATCTCAAACTCGATCTGTTCATTGTCGCGCCTGATGAGCGGAGAGAAAAGGTGTTCTACGAGATTAACAGGCCTGCATTTGCCAGGCTAAAGCCTCCCCTCCCGAAAATCTGCCGATTTATTCCTTACCTGGAATTGAAGAAGGAAGTCGAGCAGATCGGAAACAGAATTCGTTACATGAGACCGGAGTTCATCTCAGAAATTGCAGAAAGCTGCGAGCCCGACTACACATAATCTACTTGCGGTCCTTCCAGCTCTGCTGCCATCATCCACCAGCCACGCGTCCGCACCCGCAAGCGAGGGAGGATACGGGCAGATGCCATTATTTGGGGAAACGGCTGGATAGGGATGGCACAAGAATCGAAAGAGAAATGGGCTATGATATTTCCCGTCCTGCTCACTTATGGTTTGTATATGCTAATGTCTTCTGCTAGCTGAAAATCGTTGTCATTAGTAGCTATATTGGAAATGCCGTTCATCTTCATGACAGCCAGGTGAGATGCATCTGATATGAAGAGCCCATATCTGCTCGAAAGATCTGTTGCCATATCCATTGTAGCCTTGTCGATGCTGTGGATGACCAAAGGATATGCTCTAATTACAGCGTAGGTCTTCCAGACCCTCGCAAGGCTTGAGATCGTTTCCGACTTGTCTTCTATTAGTTTCCTGGCTTCGCTCTCACTTCGCAGATGATATGTCTTTGTAGTCTCGGCTAGAATTAGCTTGTGGATGATCTCGTTTAAGACTAGGGCAGAAGTGGCTGCAAAATAGGTGCCGGATTCAATATTTTGCAGGAACGCACGACATGTAGCTCGGTATTTTGTATAGTCCAGTGCACCATACAAAAATATGTTCGTATCTATAAATATATTGGATTGGGGCGCAAGCGAATCCAGAGAGCTAATCACAGCTAATCCTCGGATTCGATTATCTCTTCTATAAGTTTTTGGTCATCTAATTTGATTGAGCCAATAAGTTGATCAGTAAGACTCTTGATCGGCTTGATGAGCAATTCTCCGCCTTTCACGCTCAGAGCTACTCGTTTGCCTTCACAAAGGTTAATCTCAGATAATATTGAACTCGGAAGCTCAATTATCCCGCCTTTCTTAACAAGAACCTCCATCTATCTCACCAAAGCATTAACATGTCTCTGCCTCTAAAAAAAGATTTCCAGGAAATAAGGGATTGGTAGGATCTCGCTTTAATGCATTCGCAGCATCATATTCTGAGTGCAGACCATAGGTATGCGTGGCTTCGGCAAGCATTAGTTTATGGAGCACTTCATTGAGCACAAGTGTTGAAGTGAATCCATTATACGCACCTGATTCAATTGCCATAAAAAATTCGTGGCATGGCAGGAACCATTTAGGGCGCCTCATTATATGATATAAAAATATATTGGCGTCGATAAATACATCGGAAGATCTAGGCAGTGCTTCAAGAGAATTTATCACAGCCAATCCTCGGATTCCACAATCTCATCAATAAGATCAACATCATCCAGTGCGATTGAACCTGCCAGCCTTTTTGCAATGTCTTTGGCCGGTTTGATGAGAATTTCTCCATCCTTTACGTTCAGAAACACTTTCTTGCCTTCGCTTAGACCCAACTCAACCATAAAGGAGTTAGGAAGCTCAATTATACTGCCTTTCTTGACAAGAACCTCCATTGATCTCACCACGATCCTATTGATATGCTTGGCTTCTAAAATAGATTTCCTAGATCTAAGACCAGAGCCCAGGCACTCGCGAGCAGCAGGCCATCGGCCATCTCTGACAGAAGGCAATTTTCCTCCTCTAGCTAGGCCCGACCACGCCGCCATCCTCTCAATCCAAATTTACTTCATGCACGAGACAGTGCCGCTATCCTCCAGTCACACGCCCGCCCTCCATCATGCGCACGCGCACTCCTGTGGGTGGGCGGGGCCACCAGGCTATGTACTCCTGAAGCTCCGGTCCACAGTTTTTCTTTATCCGGAACGCGGATCGAAACCAATATCTCCTCGGTCAGTGAAATTGTTCCCTGCCCGAGGGAAGTCCAGTCCAATGGTCGAATTAACTGCAAAGATGATCATCGAGATCCATGACACCATCATCCAGCGCTATGGAGGCTTGCCAGGCATCCTTTGCCAGGGCACCATTGATTATCTCGTCTCCATGATCAATGATGAGCCCGATCACTTCAAGAAGGCCGCTCTTGCTCTTCATCTAATAGCCCTTCATCCCTTTAACGATGGCCAGAAGAAGACTGGATTTCAGCTTGCAGACAACATTCTAAGGATGAACGGCCTTCGCTTGTCTACTAGCAAAGAAAAGATATGCGGGGTTCTCTGCAAAATAGCTGAATACAATTGCATGCTCGATGAAATCGAGAGACGGCTCCGAGAAAACACGCTGGAGACCTGACCTCACAATCTGGCCAGGCATTTCATTAACTCATCGTTCTCTTTCAGGCTCTTCTCCAGATGCCTGCGCTGCTCAGCGGTGAGACCTCTGCCTTTATCATCTTCCTTCCTTGGGCGGGAAATCATCTGCTCTAACATATCTAATGTCTCTATTTATCCGCCTGGATTAAATAGCTTCTTTTGTGGACGATCCGGGCTGGGTGCCAACTGCAATTCGTACTCCAATATGAGCGCGCCTATGGATGAACTGGACCCCCTTGGGCGGCGATTACCGGAGGCAAAAGTTGTATAATCGTGGTATTCTGGTCAAAAATCCCCGCATTTGTCTGGCCATCTCCCATCTTGACTGCATGGATAATGGATTGCTCCGCAATCACCTGGCGGTAGCTGAGGAGTGGAGGATGAGAATGGTGCCTTCAGCCCATTGTTCAGATACATCTCCGGAGAGAACGAGAAAGGGGAGAAGATCGAGATGACTGCACCGGTGGTCACAACCAGTACCGAAAAAGGCCTGTCCATGGCTTTTATTATGCCGGAGCGCTTCGATATTCAGACCATCCCCCGGCCCACATCAAGCAATGTCGAAATCCGGGTGGTCGAGCCCCGAACCCTTGCCACCATCAGGTTCTCAGGCTACATGAATGAAGGCAGTTATAGAGATAATCTGGAGCGATTGAATAAGACCCTGAAGGAAAGGGGGATCCTGACCAAAGGAGAGCCTTTATTGATGCAGTATAACGAGCCCAGGACGCCGCCCTTCTACCGCAGAAATGAGATTGCATTGCTGGTGGCCAATGATACTGTAGAGGAGAAATAGAAAGGAGAAAGGAATCGGAAAGGGCTCAACAGCTGAGAAGGGATATTATACGCCGACCAACATAATTCCAGAGCAGTACGACTTTCCGCATCGAGAGCTATTCCCCTTTCACCTTCTCCAGCACCCGGATCTCCTCAATTTCCGTCTCGGGATAGTTGCCCGTCTCGTCCTTCTCCAGATACTTGACCATATCCCAGATGTTGAGCAGAGCTACGCTCACACCTGTGAGGGCCTCCATCTCCACCCCCGTCCTTCCAACAGAGGTCACTGTGACTGTGGCTCTGATCCTCATCACCTCCAGCTCAAGGCCAACCACCAGGCCGGTTATGGGAATGGGGTGGCAGAGAGGAATCAAACGAGGAGTCTCCTTCACTGCCAGTATGGCCGCCAGCCTGGCGGTAGCCAGTGGATCGCCCTTCTTTATCTCTCCACATCTAATAGCCTGGAGAGTGGACTCCTTCAGCCTTATAGATCCAGTAGCAGTGGCCTTTCTATAGACCAGAGACTTAGAGGTGATATCCACCATGCCCTCCAGTTTTTCTGCCCCAGCCACCTCTCCAAACCAGCCGTCCTCTTCTTTCATCCTCTCGTCCTCAATTCTACTGCCCATTCTCAATTCTGCTCTCTTCCCAATCCCTGCCCACCGTTTCCCGTCTTTCTATCTCAGCTCCATCCTAAAACCTCATGGCCTGAGGGATCATCTCCACCACATCGGTGGCCAGCATGCCGAATCCCTTCTCCAGATAGACCAGATCGCCCGCCCTGCCATTGACGAAGGCTGCTGCGCTCGCTGCCCGCAGGGC
>NZ_DAIK01000110.1:7878-64756 GCF_002496085.1 Methanosaeta sp. UBA458
CCCTTTAAGGGAAGGCCCGGCAGGAGGGCATCGGCATCGATGACCACCTTCTCAGCCAGAGGAATTATGCTGGCAATGGCATCTCGGGTATCGGGATGCCTTCCCAATCCCATGCCCATGACCACCACATCATGAGCGGCGATCAGATCCTGGAGAGGCTGCAGGTCATTTGCGGAGAGGTGATCCTCTGAAAGCTCTCTCACTATGAGGTTAGGAGAGAAGCAGGAGATGGTCTTTGCCGCCCTTGCCGGCGCAGCCACTGTGACTATATCTGCGCCCGCTCGCAGAGCGGCGAGGGCGGTGAGGGCAGGAGCGCCGGTATAGGGGCCGCCGCCGATGACCAGAATCCTGCCGCTATCCCCTTTATGGCTCTCTGAAGACCTCTTCTTCAACAGCCCCAGATCTCCCGGCCCTACAAAAAGCTCGGCCCCTGGAGGGATGCCGATGTCTGCCACGATAACCCTCTCCCCCAGATCCGGCTTTGGGCGGTGAAATGTGACCACATAATCAGCCCGCACCGCCTTATTGGTCCCAAGGCCGCTGGGAATGTCCACAGATAGCACCTTCTTTCCCGAACGGTTTATAGCATCGATTGCTTCCGCCTCCAGCCCGGACACCCTTCCTCTCACCCCAGTTCCAAAGATGGCATCTACTATCAGGTCGCACTCATCGAGCATAAGGTCCTCTGCATCCTTTATCTCTCGCAAATCCAAGTGCAAGCGCTCCAGGATCTCCCAGTTCCTCCTTGCCTCCTCAGTGGATATATCGCGGGAGCGACCCAAAAGGTAAACGGTAGCATTATAGCCTGATAAATGGCGGGCAGCGACGAAGGCATCGCCGCCATTGTTGCCCCGGCCGGCCACAATTGCGACTCTCTTTCCCGGAGACGATGCGACAACCTCTCTGGCTATGGCAGCACCCGCATTTTCCATCAGCTGGAGAGGAAGCAGACCGAAATACAGGCAGTTGGCGTCCAGGGCCTGCATCTCTTCCCAGGATATAATTCTCATAGATAAGAATTAGTTGGGCTAAGAGCATAAAAGTATTGGCAGAGAAACGAGCAGAGAAATCAAATCGAGGACTAAAAAAGAGGATCAGAGGGAGGTGTATGAATCATTTCGATCGATTCATCTCCTCTAATTGCCTTCTCTCCTCCCTTTCAGCCTTCTGCCAGTCCCTGTAGGTGTACATCTTGGCATCATAGCCGAGCATATCCAGAGAAAACCATATCACAGAGGCTTTGGTCCCTGTAGTGGTAAACACAACCACCGGTTTATTCTTGGTCAGGTTGCTGAATATTCCCTCAAGCTCGCTCTCCGCCCGAATGATCTTTCCATCCAGGGCTTCATCATAGGGAATATTGATGGACCCAGGTATTGTTCCGCGCTCGAATTCCTCCACCGATCTAGCATCCACTATTTGAGCCTTACCGCTCTTTGCATAATCATAATTGGCATACAAATCCTCTCTGAATGCGGGCGAATAGGTGCTCTTAGGCCTGGTTGTAGATGAGTTTTCCACGGGCAATCCCGCCTCCATCCAGGCATCTATCCCACCGTTAAGCACTCTGATATCCTCATGGCCCATGTAGCGAAGCAGCCAGTAGACGTAGGTGGCAGTGGAGGGGCCTCCCCCGCAGGGCTGGCACTCGCCATACACCACCAGAGGATCGGTTCGGGAGATGCCAGCATCACCCAGAATCCTGGCGATATCCGAGATGTTCTTAAGGCAGGCGGTATTGTTGATATCTACGAATTCCCGATATGAGATGTGGACTGCACCCGGTATGAAGGAACCCGGATAATCACTGCCATCCAGTATTATAGCATTCCCAGCGATATTTGAAGGCTTTACAAGCATGTCGATTGAAGGGGCCACCATATCCTCTGAATCCTCAGTTACAGCCGGATTTCCATCCTGATTTGGCTGGCCGGAGGAATTGGCTCTCCCGGCTTCTGAAATGGAATCACTTGATAAGATGCTGGTGATCGTCTCTTTTGCCAGACTATCTAAAAAAGTGCATACATAGCACTCGGCGCTTGCTGATGAGCAGAATAATGCGACTGTCAACAGCATTATTGCAGGTGCTCTCATGCCACCCCAGGCGGCCGGTTTGAGCTCAGACATAGATCATCTTTCCTTCGCTAGGTATCATTTGTGCGGTTGATTGCTGAGTATGATTGCTTCCTGTTAAAAATCCTTTTGTCCAGGACAGGATGCATCCTTAGTTCAGATTATGATAGGAAATAATTCAATATCATCAGATCTTGGCCTTCTGCATCGTTTATACGCCAAAAAGCTCATTGAACACGCAATCAGATCTCTGCTAGACAGAGCCAATCAGAGGATCTTCCATGAGGTTAAAGAATCTGGGCGTTGCGGCGGGATCGATAGGCAAAGGGAATGAAATATGAACATAACAACAGTAGCAATGATCTTAGCAATAGTATTGACCGGAATAGCATTTGGTGAAGATGAATTTACTCAACATTTAGGGAAAAATGTAACTGTAAATGTATGCAATATGACAGTATATCAAGGAAACATGACTGAATGGTGGAACGACTCGATAGTAATTAACGAGTTGTGTGATCCATCGATAGGAAATATTACAATTAAAAAAAGCTGCATAGTGTGGATAAAAAACGGATTTGTATGTGATTAGGCAAGAATATGAAGATCCTAACGATTGTACCAGCACATAATGAGGAACCGACATTAGATTCATGCATAAATGGAATACGAAATCAAACCATCGAGACAGATATCCTAGTAGTGTGCGATAATTGTACGGATAAAACAGAACAATTGGCACAATCGCTAGAAGTAAATACGCTAAAAACTATAAACAATGTACACAAAAAGTCTGGTGCATTAAATCAAGCGTTAGATAAATACTTACTGGATTATGATTTAATTTTAGTACAGGACGCTGACACAATAATTGATCATAGATTGCTGGAAAACGCCGTAAAAGAAATAAATAAAGATAAGAAATTGGGTGCGGTTTGTTCAAAAGCAGGAATAAAAGATATCATGTCATCTAAATGGAGTGAATTGCTCTGGTGGCACCTGCAACGAATAGAATATGCGACATTTGATAGTTCAAGAATCGAAACCGCTGGATCGATAAAAGTAGTACATGGAATGGCCGCGGTTTATCGAACAGCCGCATTACAACAAGTAAAAAATAAGTGGGGCAGAATATATGATGAGAATAACATCACTGAAGACTATGAACTAACAATATGCCTAAAAGAGCTGGGGTGGAAAACAACCGCATGCATGGATATGCGGGCATGGACCGAAGTGCCGGTAACATTAAAAGAATTATGGAAACAACGAGTACGCTGGTTTAGGGGTGGGATTGATGTACTAAGGACTCACGGAATAAATAAAATAACAATAACTGAATATCTCCAACATATATTATTTATTATATTGACTGTGTTGAATGTACTAATAATATACTATCTTTCAGTTGTACTAATATCCGGTGGCCAACTAGGTATCCATCCGTTGTTCTATCTAGTAGTGGCAATTGTAACACTAGATGGATTATATAGATTACGCTATGCAGAAAATGTAAAAACAATAGAAATTGTTATACGATTAGCCATATTACCTTTTAGTATATATATGATGTTATACCAAGCACAACAACTATGGGCATATTGGTTATCAATAACAAATGCAAAAAATGAATGGTGAAAAAATGTATTCAATATCAAACGGAGTCATTAGTGCATCTTGTCTTTGTACATGCGCTTGCGCGGTAGAACCAAGCGGCATGTTTTCAAATGTAGGCATACATACAGTACCTATATTTATAGGAGGATTCATGGTAATTGATACCAGCGTTAAATTACTGAGACTGTGGTACAAAGAAAATCACAGATAGAAATAACCAATTTTTCCTGAAGACCGGTGTTCTCCCAGCGCCTGCACCCCCCATTCCTACAAGTCCGGAGCTCTGAGTCCATGCCCAAAATCTCCATCCAGGCGACGCTTAAGCTGGTTAGATCATTCCTCTGGTTCTTTTTATATAGTCAGTCAATGGGCAAGGTCAGGTCGATTCTACATCTTTTTTGATGCGAAAAGACCATTAGTGCCAGAGCATTAACTGAAACGCCAAGCAGAGATGATATAGAGACCACCATAACAATGAGAACGAGCCGCTTTCTCTGCTGTTCTACGCGCTCTATTAGATCATATACCGCATCTGCCGAGGTATTATCTTCCATTATTCTCACTCGCTCGCCCATTCATTTAGTACAAAGAGCTCATCATTGATGGTCTTGAACCATTCATATCTCGATTTGCCCAGGGGAGTGAGCTCAAATACTATTACCTCTCTTGCCCCCCATGCGAGCCTCTTTTCCTCAATATACCCGGCATCTTTCAGCATATTGATATACTTCTCAGCCGAAGTCGTCTTCAGATTGGCGCACTGAATTATATGGGTCTTCAGCGCCCGGCCTTTTGACTGGCCCTTTGAAATGCACTCAAGGAGCTTGAGGACGATCTTGATTGCAGGCCTGTATTTCGCAACAACCATTAAGTATCCCCATCACAGCTCTTAAAAGGCTTCCATACCTTTAGTACATCACTACTATATCAGAATGTAGCTGCTCTGGTATATCAATCTTTATTGCTCAATATTGATTGAATCTAATTTTTTAACTGTTTAGCTTCTCAAATTCATCTTTATGATGGAAGAAGCCATTAACATTGGATTAACCTGCATTGCAGGGAAGATTGCCGCTATAATGAGGCCCAGACATCTGAGTAATGGGCCCAATTTGCCCGGTTGGACCACCAGAATTATAATTATTGTGATGGTTTTTATTAACCTGCTCGACCTTCAACATCCAAAATTTTTATATAATATTAATATCATCATTAGATATTGATCCTTTAAGACATAAATACCTAGAGAGATTGCATAGAAAAAAAAAGAATGTGGCAAAAACATAAAAAGAGGAAGCAGTCAAAAAAAGGTTGCTATTTCATTAGCATAATTGCCATTAGAATCGCGAATACGTATATTCGTAGACAATTGAGATCCAAGCCATGATTGGATCCGCAGCTCCATTATGATAAATCCTAGCAGTAATCCTGGCATGAATGGTTTTCCCTGGTCTTCCCAGGATGATCAAGCCGCTGAATGGGATGGACCCACGTTTCATTCTTGCTATACACCAGACCTATATGATCTATATACCTGATATAGACCTATATAGTATAATGGGACAAGGAATATATTGGGTGGATTCAATCGCTGATTGGTGCCTAAGGATTTGACAGATAACTCAGGATGCAGTGTCTGCACCAATTCTCTTGCAGGCAAGATTGCCGAATCGCTGTTATGCATAAATTCCGATCGATTCTCATCTAATCCGATTTTCATCTTCTATGGGAGGTTAATGAATGATTAATGCAATTGGTTATTGTGACATACGTTATGTTGATAGCCTCTCTGGCCTTCTCAAGTATTACGAAGCACTAATGCAGCGGGGTGGTCTGGTAGCAAGAGCTGGTGAGGTGAGATCTCTTAAGCTCGGCCTGATTCTGGATTTATTGAAGGCGGTGGGAATTCCAGAGGGCCACAAGTCCGGCCTGATCTCTGCCGTTCTGAGGGGCTGGGATATGAACTGCAGGAACAGGAGCATCGTGCAAGTGGAAGAGGAGCTGCAGGCAATTTCGATCAGCATCAATGCCCTTCAGAATGAGCTGGCAGCAGCAAAGAGCCAGTGGGGGCCCAAGGCCAGGCTGAGGCTGGATACAGCAGTGCTGGTCGCCCTTCCTCTTATGCCAACCGACCTGAAAAGCGATGAGGTGGGGACGATCCAGGACCTTCTTCGTCGAACAATGAACTGCCTTAAGGCAAAAATGGATGGATGATCGCTCTTTTTCCATAAACTATTATCTTGCAGATCAATTTGTTTTTTGTCTCATGAGCCATTTACCAGGAGATCTTCTTGCGGTAGTAATTTCTCACCACAATGGCCAGAAGGTTGGTGCTCAAAACCAGCGATATCAGCACCAGAGCGGTACCCCAGGCCCTAGCCTCCACATCCCAGGCCCCCAGGAAATAGATCAGGTTCAGGAGATGGTAGTTCAAGTTGTTCACCGGCTGAAATAGATCGGGGATCACCCCATAGATCATCTGCACTGGAGAGGCAGTGAAGGTAACCGCCGTCCACATGATGGGCGCAGTCTCGCCCGATGCCTTGGCCACTCCCATGATCACCCCGGTGAGAATGCCGGGCATGGCAGAGGGCAAAACCACCTTTCTTATGGTCTGCCACTTCGTAGCTCCTAAAGCCATACTCCCCTCTCGCAGAGAGTTGGGAACGCTCTTTAATGCCTCCTGGCTGGTCAGAATTATGGTGGGGATGTTTATAAGGCCCAGGATGATCGATCCGGAGATCAATGATACTCCGAACAGGCTCACCAGAAATGCCAGTCCGAAGAGGCCATAGACCACGGAGGGAACTCCATTCAAGCAACTCACCGCAATGGTGATCAGCCGGTTGAGCCTCTCGCTCTTGGAGTACTCATGCAGGTAGATGGCCGCTCCAATTCCAAGAGGAGAAGAGATGAGCATAGCCCCCAGAACCATCCATAAGGATCCCAGTATGGCAGTGCTGATACCCCCCGCCTGCCCCAACCTCCTGTGGGGTGAAGTCAGAAACTCCCAGTTTATGACCCATATGCCTTTGTAGATGATGATGAACAGGATTCCGCCCAGCAGGATAATGGAGAGCATCGCCGACATCCTGATTCCCAGAAACACCAGCGCCTCTCTTCCCCTGGCGGTATAGCCATAAACTATATTGAGGGCATCCTTGATGCATAGCAGGCTGGCGACCAGGACCAGCAGAGGAAGCAGGAATGAATACTCGAAGGATGCCCCGACACCAAGCGGTCTTTTAATGATAAAATCCGGATTAAGAGCGCCTGAATAGGACAGGTAGAAAACCGACCCGCAAAAAAGAATATCCAGTATGAACAAAAGCGCTGTTCTTACGCTGGCGCCTTTCATTGTCAGATATGAGCCCAGAATTAAGAGAGGACAGAGGATGAGACTGGCCTCCCAAATCGGTTTTATCCGATCGAGTTCCGGCTGGAGGATGAGGCAGATTAGGGAAGAGACGAATAAGAATGCTGATATGACCACTGAGGCTGCTAGTGCAGGCTTCAGCTTCAACTCAATATCCTCCGAACTTCTTTCTGATCCGCGCCCTGGCAAAATCCGCAATCAAGCTCAGTATGGAGACCACAAGCAATAGAATGAGACCCACGGCAAAGAGGGCGTGATAGTGGGTCGATCCCCTGGCAACTTCACCCATCTCTCCGGCAATGACGGAGGTGAATGTCGCCCCCTGGTCGAAGATATCATAGTAGGGAGAGGCTATCCTGGCCACGTTGCCCACCACCAGCAGCACTGCCATGGTCTCGCCTATTATGCTTCCTATATTGAGGAGCACGGCAGCGGTGATTCCGGATGATGCCGCGGGTATGGTGACATTTCTTATTGTCTGCCACCGGTTCGCCCCCAGGGCGAGGGATCCCTCTTTGAACTCCCCCGGCACCGCCCTTAGAGCGTCCTCGCAGATGGTGGTGAGGTAAGGGATGAACATCACTCCCAAAAGTATTGATCCGGCCAGAATTGACCTTCCGGTGAGCATATCAAAGCTATCCTGCAGGTAGGATACGAGGATGATCACTCCTAAAAAACCATAGACAATGGATGGAACCCCTGCCAGGAGCTCTATAGCCGGCTTGAGGATCGCCTTGCTCCTGGGGCCAGCCAGCTCGGCGAGGTAGATGGCCAGAGGAAATCCGATGGCGATGTTGATGAAAAGGGCCAGAATGGTGATGGTGAGGGATGCGGTGATAAGGGGCAGAAAGCCGTAGATATCACCAGAAGGATGCCATTTCATACCCGCTAAAAGAGAGATGATGCCAAGCTCCGAAAATGCGGGAATGCTCTCGTGAATGAGAAAATAGAATATTAAAAGCATGACCAGAATCGATGTGATGGCGGACACAAATAAAAGCGTCTCTACGAAAAGCTCGCTATACCTGCGGGGCATCATCATTCGTGGCCGATTCATTGAAGGTCAATTGAATCCACCGGTTAAAGTCCTTATGCATTGTATCTATATAGATGCATTACCCAGGGCGGATCATATGGGTCGAACTTTTTTCAAAAATTCATTGATTCAATCGGCTGAGGATCTCCTCAGGCTCATAGCGCACCCTAATTATGCGGCTTCGCCCTCGCTCACCCTGTCCGGTAAAATCGGCATTGATTAGCCGGATCGCATCCAGCTTATTCAGGATTTCATGAAATCGGGTGTATCCTGCACCCGTCTTCTCATGGAAGAGGCGGAATAGCTCTCCTGCGCGCCAGCTCTCCTGGAGGGTCGCCATGCGCAAGACCTCCTTCTCATCCGCCTTCAGAGATTTCAAGGCATAGGTGAGGTGGACCAGACTGGAACGCTCCAGCGAGCTGGCCACGTCTTCAGGGGATATGCTCTTGGAGGCGCGTTTTTCCGCATTCAGGCCCGCCCTCTTCAGAAGGTCGATCCCCACCCTCAGATCCCCGGACTTCTCCGTATGATCGACAACAGTCTCCAGTATATCATCGGCAATCACCCCCGGATAGAAGCCCATCTGCGACCGCCGGCTGAGAATGTCCCTGATCTCATTGCGGCTATAAAGAGGAAATATCACCTCTTCCGCTTGAAATACCGAGACCACTCTGGGATCGAGAACATAGTTTAAAGCCAGCTCGCTCATGATGCCTATCACTCCCATCCTGGCCCCGGGACAGGTCTCGTGCGCCCGGAGAAGGGAGTATAGGACATGATCCACCTCCTTTTCTGGGAAGAGGTAGTTGATGTCGTCCAGGGCCACTATCAGCACCTTATCCTCATCTGCCGAATGCTGGGCCACCTTCTCGAAGACCCGCTTGAAGGAGATGCCGCTGGACGGAGGGGCGTGCTCGAAGATCTTCTTGTAAAGCTGGTAGAAGACCGCATATCTGGTGGAGTCCATCTGACAGTTGACATGCACCGGGACGATCCGAGAGGAATGGGCCTCGATCTCCTCGAAGAGCTTGAAGATGGCCGTTGTCTTTCCCGTTCCCGGCGGGCCGAGACAGAGGGCATTTACCGGCCGCCCCCCCTGCAGAGCTGGCCGGATGCAAAACTTGAGGCTGTCCAGCTGCCTTTCTCTATGGAGGAACTGATCGGGCAGGTGATCTAGCTCGAAGATGTCCCTGTCCTTGAAGAGGGTCTCCTCCCAGAGGAGCATATCCGGTTTTTTAGGTCTTTCTGGATTCACTCGCTCAGTATATTATTTATTTCCTTCTTCAATATGGCGCTCACCAGGGCGCCATCGGCCTTGCCTCTCAGCTCCTTCATCACCAGGCCCATGAGCGGGGCGGCTGCCCTCTCCCCTTTTGAACGCACTAGATCCATTTTATCCGCTACAATGGCCTGGACGATCTTGGCCACCTCCACCTCGTCCACCCCTGCCAGCCCGGAAGCAGCGGCTGCATCAGCTGCCGATCTGTCCGGACGCTCGGCAAGGGCGCGAAATAGTTCGGCCAGCCCTTCCTTGGCGATCCGTCCCTCCGCCACCAGCCCCAGGGCGTCCTTGAAATGATTATCTGAGAGCGCTGATATGTCCACCCCATCTCTGGCCAGCTCGATTGGAATCGTCTCCAGGGCCCGGACTGCAATGGATGGTGAGAGCTGGATATGGGATACGATCTCCTCAAAGAGCTGATAGTTGGGAGAGGCGGCCATCACCCTGGCCAGCTCGGAGTTCAAGCCATAATCGCGACCAAAGCGCTCTGATCGGGCCCTGAAGAGCTCGGGAAGCTCAAGGCCTTCCAGCGTCTGCTCGTTGATCGCCACGGAGGGCACATCCGTCTCCGGATACATCCGGGCCGAGCCTGGCAGGGGCCGCATATACTCCGAGCAGCCATCGGGAAGAGCGCGGCGCGTCTCCTCAGGCACCAATTCCATGGCTTCCCTCGCCCGGACCAGGACCGCATCCATGGCCTTTCTGGCCCGGTCCTCGGGTCCTGTGACCATGATCACTGCGTATTCCTTCCCTGCTTGGAGTTGAACTCTTACCGACTCGACCTCTGCAGCGGTCACGCCATAAGCGGGCAGCTCATCGCTATGGAAGATCCCCCCCACCCCCGCTCTCTTGGCCCGATCGGACATCTCTGAGCCAAGCCTTCTGCCTGGCTGGACCTCCCTTCCCACCAATCCGGCAAATCCCGCCAGCCTGCAGGCCAAGACCACGCCGCCTTTCTTGATGGATCTGGCTAAAACCTTGGAATCGGTCCGGGAGAAGAGCGATGTGACATCAAATACGGTATCATCGACTGCTGCCCCCCGCCTTATAAGCTCCTCTTTGATCTGCAGCAGCCCATGCTGGCGGAGTGCCTCCAATTCCACAATCTTGTCCACCAGGTTCAGGGCCTGTACCCCTTTGATCTCCACCCGGGCCCCGCCTTTTATGGAGACATTCACATCCTGGCGAATGGTGCCCAATCCCCTTTTCACCCGGCCAGTGGAGCGCAGAATCATGCCCAGGTACGAGGCCACCTCCCGGGCATGAGCAGGAGAGATGATATCAGGCGCCGTCCCAATCTCCACCAAAGGAATGCCCAAGCGATCGAGGGAGTAGACCAGGCTGTCTCCCCGGTCCTCGATGATCCTCGCAGCCTCCTCCTCCAGGCAGAGTATGTCTATGCCCACCGGTCCCTGGTTGGTCTGAATGCTCCCCTTAGAGCCGATGTAGGCCGTGCGTTGGAATCCAGAGGTGTTGGAGCCGTCTATCACCATCTTCCTCATGGTGCAGACCTCATCCACGATCTGCATGCTCAATAGACGGGCGATGACTAATGATATCTCCAGGGCCTCGGGATTGATCTGGGACGGCGGCTCCTCGTCCGCTTCCACCAGGCAGGTGGTGTCATAGCACTTGTAATGGAACTTGCGCGAGACCAGTACTTCCTCCAAGGCAGCGCGATCGATCTCCCCAAGCTCGCTTCTCGATGGGCGGAGATAGCGGAAGAACTCAAAATTGGAGTCCTCTACCTCTCGATGAGCGGTGGGGCAGCCGCAAAAGAGCTTGCAGGCGGTATCCAGCTGCTGATGAATCTCGATTCCACATATGAGGCCCAATTGGCGGTAGTCCAAACCGGGGGGGTTATCAGTTGCCATCGATCACCTTTCTAAAACCGCAGGAGGTTTAACTCTTTTGACTGCTTCTCTTATGTCCTCCGCTTTGACAGTCTTCCTCTTGGCGTGGTTCGCCCAGCCCGCGGCCTCTCGAGCCACCTCCAGGCCATAGCTCTCCAGAACCTCTGCCAGCGCATCTCTTGCGCCCTCGCTCACTCTTTTAGCCCCTGCTTCGCGAATCAGTCTGCTTACCGGGGCAACAGGAAGTATTGGCATATCTCAAACACCCCATAAATCCGGATAATGAATCCAGAAGAGCCTTAAATTGAACTCCTCTGGACTTAAAAGCCAGAATACCGTCTTTAGTGGCCTTTAATTCCATATATAATTTTTGTTTTGCCAATAGCTTCTATTTATTTGGACGACCAGTTGCATTTGCTTGATTTTTAATTTTTTATTAAAGAACGGCCCGTTTGATCCCATCTTTGCGGATATTATGGATATCATACAGCCGTTTTGGATATAACGCCAGAATAATGCAATTGCCTTTGAAATTGGACGGGAAATGTTATTTAGCTTGCCGCGATACAAGGTTGAGAGGAGAGGACGATGATTCAGTGCATATGTAAAGCTATTATTTATGAGGATTTCGAGGATGTGTATGGCCCCTGCGGCTGCGGTATGACCCTGGCCACATTGCCAGTCCTTCTTCCCCGGGACTGGGTGGTGCTGGAACGGCCCCACCAAGCAGAATGCGATGACTTCTGCAAGGGCCTGGATTACCGCAGGATTTCGGGAATGAGCTGCAGCAATATCTTTGAGCATGAGATGGAAGGCGTCGAGTACATGGCCAACTTCTCCTGCTGCCGGGAGTGCGCAGAGAAGGCTGTGGCCCAGGGATATGCGGTCTGGTCCAAGAAATCCTATCCTATGGCACTGCGCTGAAGCCTTTTGTTTTGAAACCACAAATCTAATATTTTACAACATGAAAAACAATGGCCGAGGTTTACAATTGGTCTATAGAGTCTATTCCACCAAATCCTGCCCCAAATGCGAGCAGCTCAAAGCAGCTCTTGTCAAGGCTGGCATCGCTTTTGAGAACATCGATATGGGCACTCCCGAGGCCCTCACCGAGCTGCGCATAAATGGCGTTTTCACCCTCTCCGCTCCAGTGCTCCAGGAGGAAGATAATTTCTATACCTTAGAGGACCTTTTCTCTGGCGATAACCTTCGCGATCTGGCGGGCATCCTCAAGGGCTAGAACTCCCTTCCTCTCACCCGGGCGATATCGAAGACGGCGGTGCTGGCCACATGCATAACGGCAAATGTGCCTGCCTGAATGGGGTCTGTGACCACCATATCCGCCTGACCGGGAACTGAGCCCGCCATCTTCAGGGCGATGACCGGTATTCCCTCCTCCTGAAGCCGGGCCACCTCCTGAGTGATGCGCCCTCCCATGAGAGCTCCTGCTAGGACCAGAATGCTGGCCCTGGGCAGACGGCTCACTGCGCTTACGGCATCGGCTATGGCCACTTCACCAACCAGGGGGATGGTATCCACGCTGATCCTCTCCCCCCGCAGATTGTGCCGATCGGCCTCATTGACCGCTCCTACTGCCACCTGGGCTACCTGGGCCCCGCCCCCTATTATTATCACCCTGGATCCGTAGATCTTCTCGAATGGATCATGGACTGAGACCTCGGTGATGGAGTCAAACCCATCCAGCTCCTCGATCATTCTATTGACATCCTGGGGGGAGC
This sequence comes from Methanosaeta sp. UBA458, assembly GCF_002496085.1. Lineage (NCBI taxonomy): Archaea > Methanobacteriati > Methanobacteriota > Methanomicrobia > Methanotrichales > Methanotrichaceae > Methanothrix > Methanosaeta sp. UBA458. Next base: position 20,855 of record NZ_DAIK01000110.1, read on the forward strand.
AATCGATCTCCATGTAGACCGATGCTTTGTCGCTGTTGATTCCTCTCTCCACCACAAACTGCTGGGTGTAGACTATATTGCCACCCATCTTTGCCACCACGCCGGCAATATCGCGCAGCATTCCCGGGCGGTCCAGGCAGATCACGTTTATCGCTATGCTCATTTCTCGCCTCTATGCTTTTTTTGCTCTTCACGCCAATAGCGCACCTGGCAAACTTTAATATGACGAGTGTCCACCCTAATCTCAATGGAATTTTGTCCCCAATGCAAGAGCATGATGATGCCCAAAGATGGAATGATGGTCTGTCGTAAGTGTGGCCATAAGCTGCCCAAAGCCAACAGCGAGTCCCTGGTCAGCAAGACTGAGCAGCTCTCCCGCATAGTTCCAGTGCTGGAACAGGAATCTGCTGGCCTTCCCACCACCACCGCCCGCTGCCCGGAATGCGGCAATAATGTCGCATACTGGTGGCTGCGCCAGTTGCGCAGTGCAGATGAGAGCGAGGTTAGGTTCTTCCGATGCACTAAATGCAGCAACACCTGGCGAGAGTACGACTAGGCATCAACTATATTAAATATTAAATTGTCATTCCCCAGGAGGCTCAAGGAATGTTCAAGGCAGTAATCAATGCAGAAACTCTGCGCGATGCAATCGACTCAGTCTCTTCTCTCGTGGATGAGGTTAAGTTCTCCATATCCGAAAATGGTCTGGAGCTGAAGGCAGTAGATCCTGCGAACGTAGCCATGGTGTCTCTCAAGATAGGCAGCGACGCCTTCGAGTACTTCAAGGCCGATCAAGGAGAGATCGGCGTGGACCTGGTTCGCTTAAGCGATGTCTTGAGCATGGCTGACAGGGGTGAGAATGTGCAGCTGGAGCTGGACGAGGAGAGCCACAAGCTGAAGATCGGCGTGGGCTCACTTTCCTACACCCTAAGCCTTATCGATCCCACGGCCATAAGGAAGGAACCACGCATCCCCGATCTGGACCTGCCGGCTCATGTGACACTTCCCGGCGGGGAGTTGAGAAGAGCAGTAAAAGCAGCGGAAAAGGTGAGCGACCACGTGATCCTGGGCGTCTCTGATGAGGGCTTTTATATGGAAGCCAAGGGGGATATCGACTCCCTCAAGCTCAAGATCCCCAGCACTGAGCTCTTAGGCATGAAGCCAGGCGAGGCCAGGAGCCTCTTCTCTTTAGACTATCTGCAGGATATGTCAAAGTCCATCAGCAAAGCAGGAGAGGTCACGCTGGAGATGGGCATAGACTACCCCCTGCGGGTAACCTTCAAGCTAGGCCAGTCCGTGGACATCAACTATCTCCTCGCTCCCCGAATTGAGCAGGAATGAAGATCTCGGACTATCCTTTTACTCAGGAGGCGGCAGAAGCAGTCCGCAGCCGAAATATCTCCTTGGATAGCCTTCTGGACAAATCCCTTTTCCAGTCGGTGCGATCCAGAGCGGCAGAACGCCTGCGAGGAGCGGTCGGCGGTGAAGCCATTCCCGATGGGCGGGCGAGCAGCGAGTCTGAGCAGCTCTTTGAACTTCTCAGCTATCCACTGGCCAGGGTCATGGTCTCCTGTCTGAACGATCCCATTCTTCTGCGCCGTTACGCTCTGGCAGAGGCGAAGCTGGCCTTCCGGAGGATGCAGCATGAAAAGGAAGGGCTGGTCGTCCTGTCCAACGACCTGGGGATCAATCCTCAAGGGCAGGGGCCCTGGAAGATCCATTTTTCTGAGTACATCCGGGCAGCACACCGCATGCACAGCCCCAAATGGAAGCTCACCAACCGCGATCTGTCTGAGGGATATCTCACGGTCACCGATGTCGAGCTCAGGCGGTTGTTGGAGGAGGCGATCAGAGAGAAGGTCCTCAAGGGTCTGCCAGTATCTGTGGACGAGAGGATCTGCCAGGGCCTGGAGGAGTATCTTGCCCCGGTCAAGAGAGACCTAGAGGCCCTGGCTGCTAAGCAGAAGATCGATTTGGGAGAGGTCAAAGAGGGCGCTTTTCCCCCCTGCATCAAAAAGATGCTCTCTGAGGTCTCAAAAGGCATCAACCTAGCTCATAGCGCCCGGTTTGCTCTGGTCAGCTTCCTCTTGCAGATCAATATGACCCCAGATGAGGTGATCGCCCTTTTTGCCACCAGCCCGGACTTCGACCAGGATCGCACCCGCTACCAGGTTGAGCATATCGCCGGAGCGACAGGAACCCGGTACAAGCCGCCTGCATGTGCTACCATGGCCACATATGGCAACTGCCCTGGGGAGGACGATCTCTGCCGGAGGATTCGCCATCCTCTCAGCTACTATGAGAGAAGGTCAATCATGCTCAAACCAGGAGCTATATCGTCTGCAAAGGAAGGGCAGACATAAGCGATTTTATCCGGGGATTTCCCAGGCCCTTGGGCCCTGCCAAGAGGTACAATTCGTCCTCTACTACCGGCTTGAATCCCAGTCCGGCCTGGCTTGCTGCCTCCTTTTCCCCAAATCCAAGGTCCGCCCGGCCGGAGGCAACGATGGCCGCCATGGCAGTGTGGGTCTTGGCCAGGCGCACGTAAACGGGAGCGCCGATGCCCATTTCCGTCAGGGCCTGCTCGAATGCCTCTTTCATAGCGGAATCCCTCGGCCAGCCCACTATCCTCTGACTGGCCGGGTCGACCGGAGCTGAAGGGTCCCGGTAGATCAGCCCCAGCTCTCTTTTGCCGCTCCAGACGACCTTCGCCTCGCCCTTGGGAGCCTCTTCCAATGGGCTTGAAACCGCTGCCAGGTCTGCAATGCCATCCTCCAAATAGATCCGTCCCCGGTACGAACCGGTGTTCAAGAGCATCAGCCTCCAGGGCAGATCCTCTGCCAGCCGCTCGAGGAATAGGGAGTTCTCTCCTGCTACCACCAGACAGGGACCCTGGGCTGGCGAGAAGAGTCGGACCTGGACCGGTGATCCTCCCTCTAAGAACTCCACACCTGCCGGAATCTCTATCACTCCGTCAGCCAGGGCCAGGGTGGTAATCGAGCCGCTGCCCTTGTCCACCGGATAGACCAGATCCCCCGATACGCCCACTGCCAGCATCTGCTGCCTTCCTTCCGTGCGCAGAGGGCCGGCCAGCCTTCCGGCGGTTTTGTTCTCAGAATGCCCACGGCCCAGGACAGAGCGTATGGCGGGGGCGGCCAGCTCGGCAAAGACGGTCAGAGCGCTAGTGGGATAGCCTGGCAGTCCGATACATGGCTTGCCCCGGATTATCCCGAAGATGGTGGGCTTTCCCGGCTTGAAGTTTACCCCGTGAAATATCAGTTCTCCGACCTCCTCTATAACCTGATAGATCATATCCCCTGCCCCGGCTGAGGTGCTGCCGCTCACCAGGATCATATCGCACTCTTCTGCCATCCTCAGCAGGGTTCTCGCCATCTGTTCCTTATCGTCCGGCAGAATGCCATAGCTCCTGGGACGGGCGCCGCAGTCCTCCACTCCCGCAGCTATGGTGTAGCTATTGATATCATAGATCTGGCCGAGCAAGAGCTCCCGGCCGGGGGGAATTAGCTCCGCTCCGGTGGAGGCCAGGCCCACATCCAGGCTTCGTACCCGGACGCTCTCCCTTCCCAGAGCGGCCAGAACGCCTATCTCGCGGGCTGCAATCGGCGTTCCGGGAAAGAGGACTGCCTCCCCAAAGGATATGTCGCTTCCAGCCGCCTGAACGTTCTCCCCCCCAAAGGCCGGCCTGCGGATGTAAACGATGCCCTTCTGGGCCAGGGAGTACTCGATCATGACCACCGCATCTGCACCTTTGGGCATCATGGAACCGGTGGAGACCTCCGCAGCCTCGCCCCGCGAGATCTCAATCTCAGGCCTTCTGCCCATGGGCACCGATCCCGCCAGGCGGAGAGATACAGGCCGGTCCTCTCTCGCTACGATAGTGTCCTGAGAGATGACCGCATAACCGTCCATAGAGGCGCGGCCAAAGCCGGGAACATCCTGGCTTGATATCACCTTCTCCGCCAGGATACAGCCAAGAGACGAGCCCAGGGCAACGGCCTTTTCCCGGGCTGGCGGCAGGTGGTCTGAGATGATCGATTTGGCTTCCTGTAATGAGATGAGGCTGCGAAACTCCTTGGGCATGCCGCCCCAATAAGCCCCGAAAAGATATAAAATCAGAGCCTTGACATTCTCTGACGCAGAAGGTGGTCTGCCAGGACTATTGCGACCATGGCCTCGGCTACCGGTACCATCCTGGGGGGTATGGCCGGATCGTGCCTCCCTTTGATCTCTATCTCCGCATCCATTCCGGCAGCTAGGTCCACGGTATGCTGCTTTTTGGCGATGGACGGGGTGGGCTTGACTGCAATCCGGCAGACTATATCCATTCCCGTGGATATTCCGCCTAAAATGCCACCGGCATTGTTGCCCTCAAAGCCGATCTTCCCTCCCTCCATTCGGAGAGGATCGTTCATCTCGCTTCCCCGCATACCGGCGCAGCCAATACCCGCCCCTATCTCCACCGCCTTTACCGCCCCCAGGCTCATGAGCGCTTTGGCCAGGTCAGCATCCAGCTTGTCGAAGACCGGATCTCCCAGGCCCGGCGGCACCCCCCGGGCGATGATCGTTACCATGCCCCCCAGGCTATCACCCTCCTGCCGGACAAGATCCAATTGCTCCATCATCCTCATTGCAGCATTAGGATCCGGGCAGCGTATGGGGTTGGCCTCCACCCGGGCGCGAAGCTCAGCCAAATCTACCGAATCGGTCCTGGACTTGATCCCTCCAAGCTCGGTCACAAAGGCTGCGACCTCCACCCCAAAATGCTGCAGCAGCTTCTTGGCCACCGCTCCCGCAGCCACCCGGCCAGCCGTCTCTCGAGCGGACGACCTGCCCCCGCCCCGATGGTCGCGCAGGCCATACTTCATCTGATAAGCATAATCGGCATGACCTGGCCGGGGCCTGTTGCGCAAGAGGTCGTAGCTGGCCGAGTCTGCATCCCGGTTCCAGATCAGCATGGATATGGGGGTGCCGGTGGTCTTTCCCTCGAAGATGCCGGAGAGGATCTCCACCCGATCCGCCTCCGTTCTCTGGGTGGATGCCCGGCTCTGGCCCGGACGCCTGCGGTCCAGCTCCTTTTGAATATCATATTCCGTTAATGCCAGTTCTGCTGGGCAGCCGTCTAAAACAACGCCCACCGCTCTGCCATGAGACTCGCCCCAGGTGGTGATGCGAAATAGGGTTCCAAAGGAGCTACCAGGCATATTTCATAACCTCGATCTCGTTTTCGGAGAGAATGGTGGGGGGCTTCTCAGATCGATCCAAAATATATCCGATGCGCAACGATGCTCTTTCCAGAAAATGCAGGCATTCAAGCTCCTCGCAGGCCAGGACCAGCGCCCCCTTCTTCTGCGCTCCGGAGATTATCGGCGCTGATATCCAAGATCCCCTCGATCCATCTTTAACCTCGTGAACCAGAGGCTTGCCGAGAAGGTCGCAGCCTGCCTGGATATCATTGACGAACTCGATCAAGACCTCCACCGATCCATGCAGAGCCCTCAGCACCAGGCCCCTATTCTCCTGGAGGAATATGCCCCCGACATCCGCCCCGCCTGCCCCAGAGACGATAAAGGCCAGGGAATCGGCTAGCACCTTGTCCAGATCTTCCTTGGAGGAAAAACAGATCTCAGATATCCGATCCATTGCTTCCAGTTCCCGGTTGGCCCTGAGGATCTCGATCTCCCTCTCCTTTCTATCCGTTATATCCAGGAGATTTCCCAGGACCGCCCTCTGCCCCTCGTGCTCTATGGGCATCGTCCGGAACTCTATCCAGCGACATGTTCCGTCCTTGCGCAGAACCCTTGATTCATAAATCGGCACGCCGGACTGCCGGTCTTTTTCCAGCCGGATCGCGCACTGAATGTCATCAGGCGTGATCAGCTGCCAGAAGGGCATCCCCAGGAGGCTATCCGCAGAGCAACCGAAGATCTCTCCCAGCCTCGGATTGACCAGCTTGAAGACCCCCTCCTGGAGGATATAAATGCCAGCCAGGGCATTCTCCACAACATTTCTGTGAATTCTCTCCGACCTTTCGATGCACTCCCTCATCTGCCTCTCATTTGCCTTGAACCGTGCCTCTTGTATGAGGTTTTCAAAGACATAGGGGAGGCTCTTGAAGCTCTCCAGGCTCTTGACCACATATTTAGTCGCCCGATTCTCGAAGGCAACCACTGCCATCTCCGTTGTGCCGTGGCCGGAGACCATGACCACGGGGATATCTGGGTCCAGCCTTCTGATCCTCACTAAAACATCCAGGCCTCCAATCCCCGGCAGAACCAAGTCCACAGAGATCAGATCGTATCTATCCTGGGATATCATCTCCAGGCCATTCTCTCCTGTGGCGGCAAAATTCAAGAAGAACTCATCATGCCTTCGGAAGCCCATTTTGATCAGCTCTGCATGCTCTGGATCGTCCTCAATGATGAGAATGCGATAAGGCCCTGCCATTAGAAACCATCCTTGTCAAGAAGAAGGATGCTTTATCAGTATTTTATATCTTTCTGCTAAAGTCTCTGCTGGTTCACTGCATTAGGTTTAATAGGCAACAGGGCATAAACAAGAACGATGAGACCAGTTGCCGCCTTCATTCTTATTTCGATTCTCCTGGCAAGCTCAGTCCAGGCGCGCGTCTTGATCGTCGATCCTGGCGACAGTAGCGATGCTAAGACCATTTCTGCTGCCGTATTTAAAGCCAGTCCAGGAGATACAATTCAAATTCAGCCCGGCAGATACCCTGGCGCAATCATCGATCGAAGCCTCAAGATCTATGGACAAGAGGGCGTCTCCATAGAGGGGCCGCTCAGCATCAATGCACCGGGATGCGAGATATACGACCTCAAGATCAACACCAGCCGAAGTGATGCCTCTTTAAGCCTGCTTTCAGGTGACTGTCAGGTCATCCGCTGCACCATATCAGGGGAAAAAGCGGCAGTAAGCTCAGAGGGTAGCAACAATACAATTGCTAATTGCAGCATCAGCTCCCCCGCGGGAATAGAGATCTTCGCCCCGGACAACCGGGTCCTTGGCTGCCACATCCAGGGCAGTGGGATTGGGGTAAGGATAAACCAGACCTCTGGCTGCTGGGTTGAAGATTGCACAATCGCCGCTTTGCAGGGAGTGCTAATCGAGGACTCGGATAGGAATGGGGTGGTTAACAACACCATTCTCACAGACGGACTGGGCCTGGTCCTCACCCGGTCGGATGGAAATGTGGCATCGGGAAATAACCTCAGCGGGGCTTTTGTGAGCGGCATAGATATGCTCAATTCCCGGTTTAACGATATCGCGGCGAATAAGATCGAAGGGGGCAAGGTGGGCATCAGCTTGAGAGTGACGGAACACTGCAATGTGACCTCCAATTGGTGCCTGGGAAATGAGAGGGCAGGGATCTACGGCAACGAGGCAAGCGGATTGATGCTGGCAGAGAATGACCTTATTGAAAACGGCAACGGGATACTCCTCTCTGCCTCAGCCGACAACATCATCCGGTCCAATCTCGCCTCTCATAACGTCTACGGTATTTCATTGCGCGGATCAGCGAAAAACCTCCTCCAGGATAACCTCATGGAATTGAATCGCTACAACCTGCGCATTGACGACGGCGATGGAGCAGATTTGTCTCTTCAAGACTATTATGATCAGGACATAGACAGGAGCAATATGATCGATGGCAGGCCTATCTATTATCTGGTGGGAAAATCGGGGATGAATGTGCCGGAAGACTGTGCCTTTTTGGGATTGATATCATGCCGGGAGATATCTGCTAGGAATCTGACCATATCCAATAGCAGCGTAGGCATGCTGCTGGTGAACTCCTCTGGCTGCCGCATTCAAAACAGCAGCATCGATCTATCCGAGGAGGGCATTCTCCTCCGGGCCAGCAATGACTGCATCATCTCCGACTGTCGGGTCCGGGAGTGCAATGTCGGCTTCGACAGCCGGGACTCTAGAGGAATTCAGTTTGTGGCTGACCATGCCCAAGACTGCGCTGCCGAGGGCTTCAGGGTGGACGGCTCGCTTAACCTGCTTCTGCTCAAGTGCAACTCCACCGCATCTAATAGCGGCATATCCCTTCACAGCTCCCGACTATGCAGAGTGCAAGACTGCAGCGCAGTTCGAAATGCAAAGGAAGGGCTCCTTCTGAGCCTCTCCCATCGGTGCTCTCTGGTGGGCAACCAGGCCGCCTCAAACGACCGAGGCATCGCCCTCACCGGCAGCAACGCCTGCGCTCTTGAGTCCAATTTCGCCATCTCTAATCAGAAAGACGGCATATCAATAGAGCAGCTATCCGATGCAGAGGTTAAAGGCAATAATGCCACCAATAATGGCCAAGGCATCTTTGTCCAGTCGTCCAAGAGATCGAAGATCAGCGGAAACGTCCTCTGTAACAATAGCCGCTACGGCCTGCGCATGAGCACCAGCACTAGCTGCAACATCACCGGAAATGAGATCTGCTCAAATCAGATAGCTGGCATCAATCTGGTCGACTGCACTGACAACTTCCTCTATCATAACATAATCAGAGATAACATCATCCAGAATGCCGCGGACAATGGCAATAACCACTGGGACGCTGGGGCTGAAGCGGGAGGCAACTACTGGAGCGATCATGAGGTGGTGGGCGATCCGGGAAGCGTGCCCCGCACCATTCCCGCCCAGGGCCAGGATCGTTATCCATTCCAGCATCCAGGAGGCTGGGGTTGATGGACGAGTTGGACCTAGAGCTTCTCAAGGTCGCTCAGGATGGATTGGATCTGACGGAGAGGCCGTACCGGGTTTGGGGTGAGGTCTTGGGGATGGGGGAGGATGAGATCATATCCCGTCTCCGCGCTATGGAGGGGGAGGGCATCATCCGCCGTTTTGCTGCCACCATAGGGCACAGAGCCCTGGGAATTCTGGCCAACGCCCTTATCGCCTGGAGGGTGCCGCCAGAGAAGGTGGATGAGGCAGGAGCGATCTTTGCTGCAGCTGAGGAGGTCACTCACTGCTATGAACGGGCAACCGCCCAGGACTGGCCTTATAACATTTACACCATGGTCCATTCTCGCAGCAGAGAAGAATGCCTCCAGATTGCAGAACGGCTCTCTTCGCGGTCCGGCATAAGCGACTATATCGTCCTTTTCAGCGAGAAGGAGTACAAGAAGATAAGCGCCAGGATATGATGCCTAATATGATACGGGAGTCTTATGGTTGCACCGGATGACTGCTCTTATAGGCCCCTCCTCCCCCTTTTTCTGGATATGAGCCAGAGGCTGGTGGTGATCTTCGGTGGGGGAAAGGTGGCGGAGAGAAAGGCCCTCCTCTTTTCCGATTACGGGCCGGTGCAGGTGGTCAGCCAGAGTTTCACCCCTAAACTCCTGGCATCAAAGGATCGGTGGGAGCTGACAGAGTGCGATCTTAGGGTTGATTTCAAGAGATATCTGCAGGGCGCATTCATCGCCATTCCCGCCACCAGCAACTCCCAGTTGAACCGGTCGATAGAGGAGGAGGCGATCCGGGTGGGAATTCTGGTTAACCGGGTGGAGGGCAGAGGGGAGGTGGTGGTTCCTTCCATTATCAGAAAGGGCCAGATCTCCATCGCCATTTCTACCGAGTCCCCCGGCTTGACCCGGTACCTCCGCCTCCGGCTGGAGGAGGAGCTGACCGAGGACTACCAGGGTATGGCAAAGCTTCTTGGTCGGTTGAGGCCTGAACTGAAGGAGCTCATACCCGGACAGGAGGATCGCGCCCGGGCAATCAGGAGCATCCTGGAGGACAAAGAGGTCTGGAGGCTTTTGGGCCACTCCTATGAAAAGGCCTATATGAGAGCCCGCTCACATGCATGCCAGGATGAGCGAGATAGCCTCGATGCTGGTTACTCACCGCACCGCCTCCATAGACGAGATTGAGAGAGCCTGGCACGGTGACGTAGAGACCATTCTTAAATGGGTGATGTCTCAGGACAGGGTAGAGGAATGCGCTGTTCTCAAGACCTGCAACCGAGTCGAGGTTTATGTGGTGGCACCGCGAGGGGAGAAGGTGCTCTTCGACCTGGCCAAGAAAGCGCGCGTATCATCTCGAATCATCGATTTTCATGATCACGACGAATCCCTGCTCCATCTTCTCCGCCTGGCCTCGGGCTTGGAGTCCATGATCATCGGAGAGGACCAGATCCTGGGACAGATGAAGGAGTTGACCCAAATCGCGATGAAGGCGGGAACAACTGGCTGGATGCTGGAGACTGCTTTTAAGAAGGCCATTCAGGTGGGTAAGAGGGTGCGCAAAGAGACCCGCATCAACGAGCGCTCGGTGTCGGTAGGCTCTGCAGCTGTCGACCTGGCTGAGGAGATCCTGGGTGACCTGAAGGGCAAATCAGTGCTGGTAATAGGCGCTGGCGAGACTGGGGAGCTAATATCCCGGGCACTGCTCAGCCGGGAGATCGGATCGCTGGCAGTCACCAATCGGACCCTTAGCTCAGCGGTCTGTCTGGCGGAGAGCTTGGGGGGAGAGGCAGTTCCATTTGATGATATGCCCCGCCGCCTTCATACTGCAGATGTGGTGATCAGCGCCACCTCTGCCCCCCATTACATCCTCCTCAAGAGCGACATAGAGATGGCCATGGCCGATAGAAGCAACAAGCTTCTCATAATCGATATCGCTAACCCCAGGGACGTGGACCAGGCTGCTGCCGAGGTTTCAGGGGTCGAGCTGCATAACATCGACAGCCTCAAGAACATCAGCCGGGAGAACATGATGCAGAGGATGGCAGAGGCGACACGGGTGGAGGAGATCATAACAGAAGAGCTGCAGCTTCTCCGGGCCAAGTACAAGAGGAAGGAGGCGGAAGAGCTGCTGGCTCGGCTTTACTCTCAGGCGGAGCTGATCAAGGACCAGGAGGTCAGAAAGGCCATGAACAAGCTCTCAGCCAGGCATACCCTGGGCGAGATCGAGCAGCAGGTCCTGTGCGATATGAGCCGCTCCATTGTGAATAAAATATTATCGGAGCCGACCAAATCGCTGAAGAGCGCTGCGGAGAGGGGAGACCTGGAGATACTGAAGTCATTGTGCGAGCTGTTCCGGCTGGAGGAGAAGATATGAGGAGAATGAGGCGGCTGAGAGTGCCGGGGATCAGAGAGATGGTTTCCGAGACGGATCTGGGCATCCAGAACCTGGTCCAGCCCATATTTGTAGATGAGAGGATAACCGAGCCGAGGATGATCGAATCCATGCCCGGCCAGTATCATCAGAGCATAGAGAGCGTGGCAGCAGAGGCAGGAGCGCTGGAGGATCTGGGGGTGCCAGCAGTGCTGCTATTCGGCCTGCCCTCCACCAAGGATGAGATGGGCTCGGCTGCAGCCGATCCCGATGGCGTGATCCAGAAGGCGGTGCGGGCAATCAAGGAATGCACCAGTCTTTTGGTCATAACCGACCTGTGTCTGTGCGAGTACACCAGCCACGGCCACTGCGGCCTGGTCCGGGGAGAGCGAGTACTGAACGATGAGACCCTTCCCCTGCTGGGTGAAGTGGCAGTGAGCCAGGCCCAGGCGGGAGCGGATATAGTCGCCCCCAGCGGAATGATGGATCATATGGTGCGGGCCATTCGCACCTCTTTGGACTGGGAGGGATTCGCCGATACCCCCATTCTCTCTTATTCCGCCAAGTATGCCTCCACATTCTACGGTCCCTTCCGGGAGGCGGCCCAGTCGGGCTTCGCATTCGGCGATCGCCGGGGATACCAGATGGATCCGGCCAACTTTGCCGAAGCCCTGTGGGAGGTGCAGCTGGACATCGAGGAAGGGGCGGATATGGTGATGGTCAAGCCGGCCATGCCCTATTTGGATGTGCTCCGGGCAGTAAAGGAGATGTTCGGCATGCCCACTGCTGCCTATCAGGTATCTGGAGAGTACTCCATGATCCAGGCCGCCGCTGAGCGGGGCTGGCTGGATGAGCGGGCCGCCTTTCTGGAGTCGTTGATGTGTATTAAGAGGGCGGGGGCGGATATGATCATCACCTACTGGGCGAAGGAGTATGCCAGGCAATGCGAAGGATGATCCTGCAGATAATCGATACGGCTCCTCGCTATTTAGTATGGGTAAACTCTAATCGTATATTCTCTGTGTCTCCGCGCCTGTGGTGAAGGGCTATGCACTAACCCAACCTCAGAAAGCAGAGGTGCAAAGGCAATAGTTTCAGCTGGACCTCACCCACACAATTCGGCGAGGAGCCACAATAAGGCTATTGAAGTCTTTGCCAAAGCCAAAGAGCTGGGGCTATACGAGCTGATTCCAGCCCTCATGAGTACGTGTAAGCTACAAGATCCCATCTCTGGCGGAGGTATCACGGCCAGTTATAGTAGTTCTGACGAGAAGTCTGAGTAGTAAATGTGATTAAATGGCCCCTAACGAATGATTCACTGGAAGAGGTTGTAGAGCCCCTCATTTCTGAACTCAGGTGCCCAGAGGACTTCCGAAATCTGGTTCAAGCTCGAGACTCAGGCCAGATCGTCATGGCATTGAATGGCAGCGTATCATTTGTATACAAAGCCGTAGACAGCACGATCATTGGCCGCATGGAGTTCAGGCTACCCCCAGAAGTTCTGAAACTTCTGCAGCTGACACCCAACCGGCCGATGGCATTGCAGGGGAACGCTCGGGAGCTGGCCAGGATGATGAAAGCAGAGGTGTTGGGGATCCAAGGAGATAGGACGAGTGCAGAGACGAAGGTTACTATAACCAGTAAATGTTATGGGCAGATAATGAGGTCATATGTCCCCAATGCAGAGCCTTGTCTCACATTACTTATGATGCTTGAGGAGACGATGATGCCATGAAGAAAGCCTTCCGAATGAGAGAAGAACAGGACCCTGCTGGCAAAATAGCAGAATCGGAAGAGAATGAGGTATCCGTTGCCTCCGAAGAGCTTGTCGGCAGCATCCGGCCACTCATAGAGCAGGCAAAGGCCCGTGTCGCTCAATCAGTAAACTCCGAGCTTGTGCTCCTCTACTGGCAAATCGGCAAGCGCATCCGCTATGATCTGCCAGCCGAGAGCCGGGCTGAGTATGGGGCGAAAGTTGTCGAGCTGGTGAGCGAGAGGCTGGCTGCAGAGTACGGGAAGGGCTTTCGCCGCAGCAATGTCTTTCACATGATCCATTTTGCCGAGGTCTTCGATGATGCCAAGATAGTCCAGACACTGTCTGGACAATTATCATGGTCCCATTTCATTGAGATCATCTACCTCAAGGATCCTCTGCAGCGACAGTTCTACACCGAGATGGCCAGGGTGGAGCGCTGGAGCGTGCGAACCTTGAGAAAGAAGATCCAGGGCATGCTTTATGAGCGCACCGCCATCTCCCGTAAGCCGGAGGAGCTGGCCAGACAGGAGCTGGTGGCTCTGCAGGATGATGACCGCATGACCCCCGATCTGGTCTTCCGGGATCCCTATCTACTGGACTTCCTGGGGCTGGAGGACATCTACAGCGAGCGGGATCTGGAGGCAGCCATCCTCCGGGAGCTGGAGAGGTTCCTGCTGGAGTTGGGTACGGACTTCAGCTTCATCGCCCGGCAGAAGCGTATGACCATCGGAGACAGGGACTTCTACCTCGACCTGCTCTTCTATCACCGCAGCCTGCATCGTCTGGTGGCCATAGAGCTCAAGCTGGGCAGCTTCGATGCTGCCTACAAGGGCCAGATGGAGCTTTATCTGCGCTGGCTGGACAGATACGAGCGTCGGCCGGGTGAGGAGCCGCCCATAGGGCTGATCCTGTGCGGCGAGAAGAACCGGGAGCAGATTGAACTTTTGCAGCTCGACCGGGGCGAGATCAGGGTGGCTGAATATCTGGTGGAGCTACCACCGAGGGAGATGCTGGAGGCCAAGTTGCATGAGGCCATACGGCTGGCTAAGGGGCAGGTGGAAGCAAGAGAAGAAAAGCCTCCTGGATGGGATCGCCACAATAGCGGTTCTTCAGGATGAACGCCCGGTCCTGAAGAGAAATCGGAAACGCATAAAACCGCATCTACTAAGGCATAGTGCTGCTTCATGGTGGCTGGATGCCGGGATTCATATCGAGGATGTAGCCGGGCATCTCGGACATGCCAGCCAAGCTTTTTGACAATGAACTCCTTATAGGCAATACTGCGCCCGTTACGGTGTGTATCTTTTTTGTCCTTATCCAAAGGATCGCTCTGCAACTCAATTTATCACTCAGCTTCTAAGCCAAGCAAAAGGCACAAGCGGCATCAATTAGCAGATACCGAATCAGAGCCGCTCTTTTTCCTTCGCACATAGCTCTCATACGCCACCCGTGAGAGCCGGTCTGCCTCTTCGTTCTTCTCTCGCGGAACCCATTGAAAGCTCACCTCCTTTCCCACCAGAAGCTCCTTGATCTGGGGGACATACCTCTTGGAGGTGGCCGAGTTCACCCGGTACTCCCCTTTCATCTGCTTGATCACCAGCTCCGAGTCCCCCCGGATCTGTATCTTCTCATCGATCTCCTCGTCATTCAGCCACCGGGCTGCGGCCAAGAGGCCCTCGTACTCCGCCACGTTGTTGGTCATCCCCCGGCCCTCCCCTACAGCGCCAAAGCCCTTCCAGATCGGCTCCTTGTCGCGGCAGATCAGATAGCCATAGGCCGCCACTCCACCGGGATTTTTGGGATAGCAGAGGCCGTCGAAGTAAACAGTGATCATCTCAAGAGTCAGACTGCATGTGCCATTATAAAAATTGTATGCAACTGTTCCTGTCCCATTAAAAAAACATTTTTATTCTTTTAAGACATCCCGGATGAGATTATCTATATCAGCCTTCTTTTGCGGGTTCAATGACACATGAAGGCCATAACCAGTTTGCTTGGGAAGCAAGAACTCCCCTATGATAAGCTCTTCTGCTGCGTCTTTCGCTTGGCCGCGAAGATGTTTCGGGATGCCCTTTGTGAGATCGTCGTATGCGGTATGACGACCGCCCCAATACCCATGCCTGCGGAGCTTCTTTAAGATCTGCGCTTTTAAGATCAAATTTATATCTTCGCTCAGCCATTCAACCCCTAAATATTCAGTTATATTTTATTTGTGTTCACTTTTTAAAACAATACTAGCAAAGTATTTAAACCTTATTGCATACTAGTACATACTAGTACATATTAGTATCTACTACTTATCCGTACACCCATGTGCATTGATATGGGGAAAACGGAAGAGGAGGAGGAAGAAAATGGATGAGTCCTTATTCATAAGAGTACTTGGAATTAAAAGCCCAGTGCTAAAGGTACTGGACTTTTTAATGGATAACGAGTGCTTTGATTATTCAAAAACAGATATAGCAGAAGGTGCAAATCTAAGTAGAGCCACACTATTCAAGGCGTGGCCTAAATTAGAGGCGTTGGACCTGATTACCGCCACCAGGTCAGTAGGCCAAGCGAAGATGTACAGGTTGAATAAAAAGAACCCCATCGTAAAGAAGCTCATGGAGCTGGATGACACGATCTCCGAGTATTTTGCTCTGAAATACTGCGACTCTAGGGCATGTTCCTGCAATGACATTTCAGATGTAGTAGGGCCGGGCCAGGATTTGATAAAAGAGATCATCAAGTATGAGAGCGATTCGCCCAGTGATGAAAGAGACCGGAATGAACAGCTGCTGTTAGCTAATGAATGAATATTGATCCAGCTTCTAATTTCACCGGGACCGTCAACTTCATAGTTCTGGCCTTCTGCCTAGCCGTCTCCGAATCAATTTTCCTAGTGCTTCCCAGGTGCTCATTTTGAGTCTTATCACCCTCGCCCCAGGAGGCACTCCAGTAGTGTAGATCTGAATTCCCTTTTGCTTTCCCTGGCCTAATGAAAATACATCATCGATAGGCTTAAAAGAGGTCTTCAGATTCGATGCATTTATAACCGACGTGTCCAATCAGAGAAATCGACGATTCACAGCCACGGGTCTGAGAGGTTCAAAAGATCATGAAGGTAGCGGTTATTGGCGGAGGCATTGCCGGCGCAGAGCTGATAAGAGTGGCGGCACCCTGCCCACTGGAGTTCACCCTGATCGAGCCCAAAAAGCAGATAGAGATGCAAGCCCTCTATCCCGAGTATCTGGGAGGGGTCGCCAGGCTGCAGGACCTGGCCGCCCCCCTCAAACCATTTTGCGAGCGGGTGGGAGCCCATCACATCCAGGAGAAGGCCCTCCGCCTGGAGGGAAGCACCGTGGTCTGCGAGAGGTCACAGGTGGAGTTCGACTATGCAGTCATCGCCACCGGTGCCGCTCAGAACTACTTCGGCATCCGGGGCGTCGAGAACACCTTCTCCATCAACACCCTGGAGGAGACCAAGAGGGCCCGACGATTCGTGGAGGATAACTATCCGGAGAGGATCATGATCATGGGCTCGGGCCTCACCGGGGTGGAGGCGGCATCCATCCTGGCGGAGAGCCTTGATGCCAGCATATATGTCATTGAGGCGAGGGAGCGCGTCCTGCCCCAGTTCTCAGCTCAAACGTCCGAGCTGGTGGAGAGGGCCCTGTCCAAGAGGGGGGTGAACATCCTCACCTCCACCCAGGTGGCTGAGGTCAAGAAGGACTGCATAATGTTCACCGACGATACCTGCCTGGACTGCGATATGGCCATATGGACGGCAGGAGTGAAGCCCTCCCAGTTTATCCAGGATCTGGACCTGCCCAAGAAGAACGGCTGGCTGCTGGTGGACCCCTACCTCAATTTAAAGAGCAATCTGTTTGCTATAGGCGATTGCGCCTGGGTGGAGATCGATGGCCGTCTGGCCACCAAGACCGGTCTGGAGGCGGAGAGGCAGGCCAAGTACCTCGCTCGCCATCTCTCTCATCTGATAAAAGGTAGGGCCCTGGAGAGGTATTCGGTCCGGGCCAGCACCGACAGCCAGGTAGCGCTCATATCCCTGGGCTCGGACTGCGCAGTGGGTGTGGTGGGGAAGACCTGCATTGGAGTGCCCACCAGGCTGATCTACTCTCTGAAGAGCTGGATCGATAAGTCATTTATCAAGAGATTTAAGTAGAATATAGGGTTTCGATCCGTCTTCAGCCAACTAAGACCCGACCATGCCGGTCGATCTTCCCCTCAGATACCCTGGTGGAGCTAATCCGGACCTTATCCTGGGCCATCTGATACTCTATCTCTGATATCTGCAGGGGCGGCAGGTTCTTCTTGGCCCGGAGGCGGTTTATCTTCTCCGCCATAGGCAGGGTCTCAGGGGATACCACAATAAAATCGAAGCACTCATAGATCGATGGACCGCATTGGTCTGTGATCTTCGTGATATGAACATCGTCAATCCCAAAGCATTTCTTGATTACCGCGCGCAGGTTCTTCTCTCGTACCTCATAGTTGCGCACCGATCTGGTCCTGCTCGACCTGGCCATCTCGTCTGAGGTTAGGCCTATAACCACCTCCCCATCTCCACTCAACTCAAAAGCGCGCCGGAGCAGGGCTAAATGACCGTCATGAATGGGATCGAAGGTGCCTCCTACCGCGACTCTGGCCATACAGGCCCGCAAACTATCAGTGCCGTATAAGTACTTGGCGGCTAGATACGACGACCCCGGAATCGTTCAAGGATCTTGTTGACGATACGCCTGGAGCTGCACAGCTCACAGGGCTCCTGCTCTTCTATTCTCACAATCCTGGGATGCAGGCCGCGACGGAAGAGATCATGCTCCAGGCGTAAGGGATCGAAGTGCTGGTCAAAGCCCAGGGTGATTATGTCCGGCCGGAGGTCCTCTATGGTCCGGAAGATATCGCCCACCTCGCCCAGAATCGCTCTATCCACCGGCTTTAAGGATTCTATCATCCTCCGCCTCTGCTCCTCGGGCAGGATGGGTTTGGCCTTATGGCGCACATTTACATCCCTGGCGACTATCACCACCAGCTCATCTCCCAGGGCTTTTGATCGCTCCAGATAAAGGACATGCCCGGGATGGAGAAGGTCGAAGGTGCCGGTGGCAACTACCAGCGTCACTGCTCAATCTCCGTTCCCGGCTTGTGCCGCCTCTTCAATCGAGATCATCATCAAAGTCATCGTCATCGAACTTTACATCCAGGATAGGAAGGTCTCGCCTCACTCCTGATGCATTATAGCAGACCCAGCTCTGCTCATCGAACGGCGGGCCGACGATGATATGGTAGTCGCCGGTGCGAGAGAAGAACAGGAGATCCGGCTCTGAGGGGCGGAGCGCTCCTGAGGGATGGCTGTGAACAGAACCCGCAACCTGCATATTGGGAAGCATATAGAGCCGGACCAGAGCGCTCATGCGGGAGCTCTCTGTGCCAGGCAGTATCAGAACCTCGGTTATGATCTCACCATCCGCCTGGAGAAGTCCGGCGAACTCCGACGGGGCTGTGGACCGCGATGCCTCCAGTATAAAATTCAGAGTGTCTCTGGCAATGCCAGCTATCCGCTTCCTTCTCATAGTCCTCCCATTCCCCGCAGATGGATACAGTCCCCTGCCAGAACTCGAACCAGCTCGTCATCCCTCCTCAACAATAAGGCCCCATCTTCCGCCAGGTCCTCCACCTCACCCACCAGCTCTCCAGAGTTTGCAGAGATGCGCACCATCCTGCCAATGGTTACGGAGCGGCGGCGCCACTCATCATAGATCTCCATCGATCCCAAATTCTCATATGCCCTCTCTATCTCCAGGAGAGTTCTCTGGATCAGAGCAGTGCGAGAGACCTCAGATCCACCCTCTCGGGACAAAGATGTCGCCATCCAGTCATCTGGGAAAGCGGACGGATCGATATTGGCGTTGATGCCCACACCCACAACGGCATATTCCAGCCGTTCCCCCTCTGCCTGAACTTCCATCAATATGCCTCCCACCTTCCTCTCCCCGATCAGAAGGTCGTTGGGCCACTTGATTCCCGGATTGAGGCCGAGCAAATTGGATATGGCTCTGCAGACGGCAACGCAGATTGCCATATTGATCTGATAGGCGAGAGCTATGGGGATATCCGGCCTCAGAATGAGGCTCATCCAGATTCCTCCTGATGGCGATTCCCAGTGTCTGGAGAGCCTGCCCCGCCCCCTGGTCTGAACCTCAGCCAAGATGACTGTGCCACTCTCGCCTTTTTGAGCCAGCGAAATGGCCAATTCATTGGTGGAGGCAAGCTGGGCAAAGAGGCGCATGTCCCTTCCCAGCCACCTGGTACCGAGGCAGGAGAGGATCCGATCTTTGTCCAGTGGAGCCAACTCTCTATCCCTGTGATGGGGACCGGCGCTCAGCTTGGACCTCCGGCGAGCCTCAGCGGATGATGCATCACCCCCGTAAGCAGCCACTATCAGCTCTTCTCCTCCAGCTTCTGCTGGCTCAGGTATGAACCCACTGCAGCTGCGATCGCTGCCACTTTGCGGTTATCAGCCCCAAGAGCAGACGCTAAAGACTCGTTCTTGTCATGATCCTCTGCTGCTACCCTCTTCACCGCTTCGGCGATGTTCTCCTCCTTGATGAAGCCGGTATTGAAGTCACCACTTCTGAACCTGGCATTCCTGAGCACTGCCTTATGGAAGATGAGGTTGGTCTTAACCCCCACGATGATATACTCATAGAGGGCCCGCTCCATTCTGGCAATTGCTTCTCTACGGTCCTTGCCATGGGCGACGAGCTTGGAGATCAAGGAATCGTAGTAAGGAGGAATCAGGTAGCCGGAATATACCCCGCTGTCCACCCTGATCCCCGGACCGCCGGGACTCCTGTATCCCTTGATCCTCCCAGGAGCAGGAGAGAAATCGTTTAACGGGTCTTCTGCATTTATTCGGCACTCTATTGCCCAGCCCCGTATTTGCATGTCGCTCTGATCGTAGTTCAGGGGCTGGCCGGCGGCGATGAGGATCTGCTCTTTGGCCAGGTCCACCCCGGTCACCATCTCGGTGATGGGATGCTCAACCTGCAAGCGGGTGTTCATCTCCAGGAAGTAGAAGTCTCCCCGGGAGTACATGAACTCCACCGTCCCGGCGCTGGCGTATCCAATGGCTTTGGCCGCTTTGACGGCGATGGAGCCCATCCTCTCGCGCAGCTCATCGCTCATCACCGGCGAGGGTGACTCCTCTATAAGCTTTTGGTGGCGGCGCTGGATGGAGCACTCCCGGTCGGAGACATATATCGTCTTTCCCATCTCATCCGCCAGGATCTGGAACTCGATATGTCTGGGCTCGGTGAGATACTTCTCGATGTATATCGTATCGTCGCCGAAGGCATTGCGGGCTACGGACTGAGATGAGGTCAGAGCGGGCAGCATCTCCTCCCGGCTTCCCACGATCTTCATGCCGATTCCCCCACCGCCTGCCGCCGGCTTGAGGATGATCGGGTAGCCGATGCCGTCCGCCAGGTCCATCGCTTCATCCGGATCGTTGATCCCCTCTTCAATGCCCGGAACGATTGGCACCCCTGCCTCCTTCATGGTCTGACGGGCGGTGATCTTCGAGCCCATAGCGTCAATGGCAGTGGATGGTGGTCCAATGAACACGATGCCATTTTCCTTGCAGGTGGAGGCGAAGACGGTGTTCTCGGATAAAAAGCCATATCCAGGATGGATAGCCTCTGCACCGGTCTCCAGGGCGGCCTTGATTATGTTGTCTATCTTCAGGTAGCTCTGGCTGGATGGAGATGGGCCTATGAAGACTGCTTCATCAGCGTACTTGGCGAAGAGGGCATTTTTGTCCGCTTCGGAGTAGACGGCCACGCTCGGGATGCCCAGCTCCCGGCAGGCTCGCATAACCCGGATGGCGATCTCTCCCCGGTTGGCTATCAGGATCTTGTTGAACATCCGCATATGAAAGTCTCTGCCAGGGTAAAACCTTTTTGGCAAAAGATAAAAACCTGGAGGACCAAATGCAGATCATGAAACCCAGGGAGCTATCAGATGATGAATGCATAGCACTCCTCTCCTCAGCCAGATACGGCAGGCTAGGACTATCCAGAGAAGACCAGCCTTATGTGGTTCCAATGTCCTTTGTGTACCACGAGGGCAAAATCTACCTTCATTCCCGTGGGATGGGAAGAAAGGTCCAGTATGCTGCTGAAAATCCGCGGATCTGCTTTCAGGTAGACCATCTGGAGAAGGGAAAATGGACGAGCGTCAATGCCTTCGGCAGGGCAGAGCTATCGGATGACATAGAAGCCAAGCAGAGGATGTTCGATGTCTTCACCAGAAAGGGTTTGGGCGGCCATGGAGGCAAGAGCTTTCAACGCCAGGACCTGGAGAGGATGGATATGACCATATGGGAGATTGTCATCGATGAGCTGACGGGAAGAGAGGGCGTCTGGTAGATGCCCGCACCTTTAAAGTGGACGGAGAAGTATCGTCCAGCCACCCTCAAGCAGGTTCTTGGCAATGGCAAGGCGATAGACGACCTGCGGGAGTGGGCTCTCTCCTGGGAGAGAAGCGAGCCCATCACCGGCGCGGTCATTCTATACGGCCCGGCGGGAACGGGAAAGACTTCGGCGGCTTTAGCCCTGGCACATGATTTCGATTGGGATTACATTGAGATGAATGCCTCAGATGCTCGCACCGCAGGCATGATCGAGAAGATTGCCGTTCCAGCATCGCGAAGTCAGACGTTCTCCGGAAAACCGAGGCTGGTTATTTTAGATGAAGCAGACAACCTCCATGGCACTGCCGACCGAGGCGGAGCAGCGGCCATGCTCCGCCTGGTCAGGAATACTCTCCAGCCAGTGATACTGATTGCCAATGAGTACTATGAGATCGATAAGTCACTCCGAGATGCGACCCGGGGAATTCAGTTCCGGTCGGTGCGCTCCACCACCATCGCCCAGGCATTGAGGGCGATCTGCCAGGCTGAGGGCATAGACTGCAATCCCGATCTGCTGGTTACGATCGCCGAGAGGGCAGGGGGAGACATGCGCTCCGGGATCAACGATCTGCAGGCAGCCGCCGAAGGCCAGGAGACGCTCAGGGAAGAGGATCTGGCCACTGCCCAGAGGGATGTCAAATCCTCCATCTTCCGGGTGCTGGAGGTGATCTACAAGGGCAATAACGCCAAGGAGGCCCTGGAAGCGTCCTATAATCTGGACGAGAGCCCGGAGGATCTGATCAACTGGGTGGATGAGAACCTGCCCCTGGCATACTCCGGCCAGGATCTCCTCCGGGGCTTCGAGACCCTGGCTCGAAGCGACATATTTCTGGGCAGGGTACGGCGGAGGCAGAACTACGGCCTGTGGCGCTATGCCAGCTATCTCATGACCGGCGGAGTGCAGGCGGCAAAGAAGGAGCGCAGGCATGGTTATGTGGCCTTCCGTCCACCCAGCCTGTGGCGAAGGATGGGCCAGACCCGCAAAGTCAGATCGATAAGGGACTCTGCCGCCAGAAAGATCGGCAGGCACTGCCATGTATCGCTCACCTTCGCCCGCTCGGAGCTGATGGACTTTGTGGGAATGCTGCTCAAAGACAAGAAAGGCGCTCCCCAACTGGCCGCCCGGTTGGATCTGACCGCAGAGGAGATCGCTCTGCTCATGGGAAGCTCTCCTGGCACAAAGAAGGTGCAGAACATCTTCGAGGAAGCGATGAGAATTCAAAGCAGAGAACAGATCGAGGAGATAGAGCTGGCATGGCGGAAGAGCAGCCAACCCACCCTCAATAAGAGATCTGATGGCCTTCTCCAGACGCTCTCTGTGGAGGGCCTGCCAGATGATGAGACTCGTCACCCTGCAAGGGCGCCGGCAGGGCAGGACAGCCAGTCTGCTGCCCCTTCCGTTCACCGCCCGGAAACAGGGCTGAATGGACCGGAGGCGAAAGAGCCTGGGAGAAGAGGCAGGCCAAGGAAGACAGAGGGTGAGGCTAATGAAGGCAAAAAGGATATCAAGGAATCCACCTTCAAGTCAGGGAAAAGGCAGAAGTCCCTATTCGACTTTTGATCTCTGGCGGGAGCCTAAAGCTTCTTGAGCAGTGATCTGTCTGAAGATTCCCATATTTTCAGACGGAATAACCAGCAAGCTTAACCGAAAGGGCTAACTAGCATAATTGAGAAAATAAACTGCAGCGGGCGCTGCAAACTAAAGCGCAAGAGCTGCAAGGGGTGTTAATTATGGCAGTACAAGGCAGCAAATTTCCTAGAATGAAATCCGGCATACCTGGTTTTGATGAAATGGTAGGTGGCGGATTTCATCAAGGAACTGTAAATACCATAACCGGTTCCTCAGGCACCGGCAAGACTGTTTTCGCCAGCCAGTTCATTCACCACGGCATCGGACAGGGGGAGAAGGGAATGATCATCACTCCCTCTGAGAGCGCAGAATATATGAGACGGGAGATGATGTCCTCCTTTGGCTGGGACTTTGGCGCATTGGAAAATGATGGGAAGCTGAGCCTCATAGACGTTACAGACCCAGTTCTCAGGCTGCAGAAGAGCATCGATGTCGATCCGGTGGATTTTCTCATCAACTTCAGAAAGCTTGTGGAGAGAAAGCTGCAGGAAGAAAAGCCTAAAAGGCTATTCATCGACGATCTGACTGCATTTTTTATGGCGGTAGAAGCGCCCTTTAAGATCCGTTCGCTGACGGATGACCTCTTCGGCACCATCCGCTCCAGCGGAGTGACCTGCTTGGTCACCATAGGCACCGCTTTTGGCACCAATCAGTTCCTGGAGTATGGAGCAGACTCCGCCACCATGCTGAACCGGGAGAGAATAGGTAATACGCTCATCAGATCGATCTATGTAATGAAGATGAGGGGCTCGAAGATCGCCAATAGCATCCGGGTGCTGGACATATCGGACGATGGCATCTCCGTATCAACGCTCTCTCCTTATCCATGAGGTTGGAATGATAGAAAGATGGATCATCCTGGCAGCAGAGGAAGCGGGC
This sequence comes from Methanosaeta sp. UBA458, assembly GCF_002496085.1. Taxonomy (NCBI): domain Archaea; kingdom Methanobacteriati; phylum Methanobacteriota; class Methanomicrobia; order Methanotrichales; family Methanotrichaceae; genus Methanothrix; species Methanosaeta sp. UBA458. The sequence continues at coordinate 44,687 of NZ_DAIK01000110.1, forward strand.
CCCATCTCCAATAAGATGGGAGGCATATGGAATGTGGTGGATGCCGAGGCCACAACCCTCGCCCGGCTGGTGGCTAAAGGGGAATTAGATAGCGAATTTCGTATCCTGGTGGTCGGCCCCAACTATCCCACTGCCGGATCGGATTGGAATACCGGCCGAAACCGGGTGACGGACATATCGGCACTCAACCGGCTGGACATGGGTGAGGAGCTCGCCCTAACCCTGGCGGAGTTGAACTCCCTGGGAATGGAGAGCGTCACCGGCCAACGGGTCGAGGAAAGCGTTCCCATCGGCTATGTTCTGTTTAATACCAATTACTATCAGTCTCGATTGGTGCGCTGGAAGGACCGAGAGATGACATTGAATAATGCCATTAAGACAGAGGCCTTCGATCTATTGGGACTGGACTCAATGAGATTTGAGAAGGAGCACTATGGCTGGGAGTATAATCACTATTTAAACCTCTCCTATGCGGTCTCGGAGCTGGTGCGTATCCTCGCTCAGTCACCTGAGGAGAGCACAAAGAAGTATGCAGATAAGGCGGTGGTCGAGTTTGCCCGGTCGGTTATGCCCAGGGTGAGGGCCTCACTGCACTGCCATGAGTTTGGGATCTTCTATGCCGCCGCCAGGCTGGAGAAGCTGGGCATTCCGGTAAGAACTCTCTGCACCTTCCATGCAACCGTTCCCGGCAGGACGGCAGGCTACCGGTCGCTGGAGAAGATCAGAAAGAATGACTCAAAAATGGAACCTGGAACCCCTCTGGGCTTTGCCGCTCTGGAGGCGCTGGCCCGCTATGCCGATGGGGTCACATTCGTGGGCGACTCGACGATGAAGGAGGCAATGCTCTTTTACCGCATGAAAGGGGTCGTCATTCGCAATGGAATCGATGTTAGGGTCGATCGAATCGATTGGAATAAGAAGGAGCGCTGCCGGGCACGGATTCAGGATTTCATCATCAATAACCTCTATAAGAACTGCGAGGGCAGCTGCCCGGAGAGGGAAAATATCATTCCCGTATTCTCCATTTCCAGGATAGAGATAGAGAACAAAGGTTATCCTCAGCTTCTCGATGCCCTGGTGCTTCAGGATCATCTCCTGCGGCACAGAATGATGGGACAGCGACATGCAGATCAGACTCGGGTGGTGTGCTTCCTCATCGCCTCCCATGGGCCCAAATCCAAGGATAAGCTTCCCGAGGGCTTTCCCATCAACCTTCCCATAGAGGTTCTGTTGGGCGATGAGATCCGCCTGGAGAATATGATCAATGATCGACGGCTCAACAAGGATGAGCTGATCTCCGGCCGGAGATCGGTGGCTGCCGTTCTGTATCCCCAATGGCTGGGACCGAATGACGGCGGCCTGGGAATGAGAACGGACGAGGTCATGGCCGGCTGCGTCGCTGGCATCTTCCCCTCACAGTACGAACCCTTTCTTCTCACCGCATTGGAGGCGGGAAGGGAAGGAACCCCCAGCATCGTCAGCCGGAGCGCAGGATTCAGCGATGCCCTGAAAAAGGTCGAGCATCGGGTGCCAGGGCTGGGTGGGGTTGTAGTTGTGGACAACATCGAACTGCAGCCTCAGGAGACGGTTATGGACTATGCCCTAGCTCTGGATTACTTCTCCCGGACCTATCTGGAGGACGATGTGAAATACCGGCTGCTGTGCGAGGAGTCGTTCTCCCTGGCCAGGCAGTTCAGTTGGGACCAGCCCGTAATGGAGTATTATAAAAATCTGACCGTCTGACCTCGGATAAAATTCCGGTCTGAATTAAAATAAACCATCATCAGGAGTGACATCGATTGAAGTCAATGCGAATCGCCTATTTCAGCACCGAGTACCCCCCCCTAGTCTATGGTGGGCTGGGGGTCTATGCAGATAACATATCTCGCTCTTTGGTTGCCCTTGGCCAGAAGGTCACCGTCTTCTCCTGGGGTTCGAAGGAGTCTCCCAGGCATGAGATGCTGGTCGGGGTGGATGTCTTCCGAGAGATGCCCCTTGCGATGAGGGACGGAATGGAGATCTTTCTCTCCCCCCAGACCTTGCGGTGGGGTCAGGGCTTGGATTATCTGCTCAACCTGTTCAGCTACAACCAGCTCGCTCTTGACCATCTGAAAGAAGAGGATCGTTTTGATCTGCTCGTCTCCCATGACTGGCTGGCCCTCCCTGGTGGCATGGCTGCCAGGAGAGAAGGGACTCCACTGATTTATCATGTCCATGGCCTGGAGACCGGCCGGTCCTCAAATCCTAACCCGCAAATCGTGGCTCTAGAGCACAAGGGCCTAGAGGTAGCAGACCTGGTGATAACCGTATCCGAGGCCATGAAAAGGGAGCTGGCCGGTCAGGGGATTTCTGAGGACAAAATCCGGGTCTGCTATCATGGAGTGGACTGCGAGTTCTTCGATCCTGAAAAGGTAGATCGAGAATCCCTGGTTGCTTTGAGAGAGAGATACGGCTTTGATGAGGATGATATCGTAATTCTCTTCGTAGGACGGCTGGAGCCGGTCAAAGGTATCAGAGAGCTCTTCTCCGCCCTGCCCAGTGTTCAGTCGGAGTACAATAGGGTTAAGCTCCTGGTGCTGGGGGTCGGCAGCCTGGATGGATGGGCTAAAGTAGAGGCTGAGCGGCAGGGCAATATAACTCTCGTCACCGATTTCGTCGATGCCGAGGAGAAGAGGCTTCACTATGCCCTTGCCGACCTATGCGTATTTCCCAGCCTGTATGAGCCGTTCGGAATAGTGGCCCTTGAGGCAGCGGCCATGGGCAAGGCGGCTGTGGTAGGGGCGGCAGGCACCAGCGGCCTGGCGGAGATCGTCAAGAATCCGGCTGAAGATGAGCCGACGGGGGTTCATGTCAATGCCCGCGATCCAGCCGATCTGGCCTGGGGAATCAACCTCGCCCTGGAGGATAAAGAACGTCTCCTGTCCTGGGGAAAAAACGCCAGAAAGAGAGCCCAAACCAACTTCAGCTGGCAGAAGGCAGCGGAGAGCACCCTGGCCATCTACGAGGAGGCAATCGCGTTTTTCAGAAAGAGATCAGAGGGATTATAGGCATGCCCGAGATCAGACGGCACTATTTTCTGGAAGAGTACTGCATCATCGCCGCCGAACGCAACAAAAGGCCCTCAGATTTCCTGGCGGCTAAGGCGGTCCCAGGAGACGAAAAGGACTGCCCTTTTTGCCCGGGCCACGAGGATAGGACTCCGTCCACCATCGCCGCCTACACCGACGATGGCATCCTGCTCCAGGATGAAACTGGATCAGAGCTCTGGCAGATCAGAGTGTTTCTCAATGCTTATCCCACCATGATCCCCAGGCCCGAGCCTCCGGCGGCAGAATGGATATCCCTGCCCGGCCAGGGATATCACGAGGTGATTGTGGATTCAAGAGACCACCGCAAAAATCCGAGGGATTTCGGCAAAAAACACCTGGAGATGCTCGTTTCGGCCTACACCGATCGTTACCGACACTATTCCACCCATGAGGATGTGAAATATATCACCATCTTTAAAAACTGGGGCAAAGAATCGGGGGCCTCGCTATCCCACAGCCATTCTCAGCTCATCACCCTTCCCTTTCTACCCCCGCAGATGAAGAGAGAGGAGGAGGCCATATCCAGGTCATCCTTCTGCCCTTACTGCAATATCGTGGACCGAGAGAGTGCGTCATGCCGGCTCGTCGCCGAGAACAATCACTGGATCCTATTTGCCCCCTTCTACTCTCTTATGCCCTATGAGACCTGGATTCTACCTAAAAGGCATTTGGGAAACCTGGCGGATTTGAGGGACGAAGAACAAAAAAGCCTGGCCAGTATGCTGGCAGAGATCCTTCGGATCCTCTATTCCACCCTGGACGATCCCCCATACAACCTGATGATCTTCCAGCTTCCAAAAGAGTATCACTTCAACATCAGGATCCAGCCCATAGTCTCCAGGATAGCAGGCTTTGAGAGGAGTTCAGGTATATATGTGAATCCCGTTCCCCCGGAATTGGCAGCAGCAGAATTGAGAAATTTTTGCCTGCCGCCGAAAGATTAATGAATTATCGGACTTAAGTGATTTAAGGATTTGATCAGCTTGAAATGCTTTTAAACAGGCAAACAATAAGAAACGATAGCAAAAAAATGGTCGTACTGATAATAATTTGGCATCCTTTCAGCAATACGCTCAGCAGAACGACCTGCGCACAATCTGCAACATGCTCGGCAGCATGCGCTGGATGCCTTTAGGGATGAATGGTGAATAGATGCGAATTGGAATGCTCTCCTGGGAGAGTCTGTATTCAATAAAAGTAGGTGGCGTTGCCCCTCATGTCTCAGAGCTATCGGAAGCGCTGGCCAGGCGGGGCCATGAGGTCCATATTTTTACCCGAAGAGGGGACTTTGAGTCCTATGACAAGATAAACGGGGTGCACTACCAGCGGGCTGATGTAGACGACCATGGCGATATCGTCGATCAGATGAACCGGATGTGCGATGCCCTCTATCATCGTTTCGGTGCGGTGCAGCAGCTCTTCGGCAACTTCGATGTAGTGCACGGCCATGACTGGCATCCCGTCCTAGCCCTGACCCGAATAAAGAGCGACTATCATCTGCCCTTCCTGCTGACCATGCATAGCACTGAATGGGGTAGGAACGGGAACACCTTTGGATACGGCATATCCGAGGAGATATCTCATCGAGAGTGGCAGGGATGCTATGAGGCGGCTAAGGTTATTGTGACCACCAGGAGGATGCAGGACGAGCTGATGCAGATCTACAGCCTGCCCAAGGACAAGATTCCCATCATTCCCAATGGCATTATCGTGGGCAAGATGCGGAGAGGCGTAGACGCCGGCCGGATCAAGGAGAAGTACGGCATCCATCCCCTGGCCCCTGTGGTGCTCTTCTGCGGCAGGATGAGCGTCCAGAAGGGGCCGGACCTGCTGGTGGAGGCCATACCTCAGGTGCTGAGAAATAGACCAGATGTCTGTTTCGTCTTCATCGGCGAGGGGGGCATGAGATCGGAATGCGAGCAAAAGGCTCGCTATCTAGGCATCGCAGATTCCTGCCGGTTCCTGGGGTACACATCCAGTGCGGAGAAGCAGATGCTGATCAATGCCTGCGATATGATGTGCGTTCCCTCTCGCAACGAGCCCTTTGGAGTGGTCGTGCTGGAGGCATGGGACGCCTGCAAGCCGGTGGTGGCCACTGATGCGGTGAGCATAATCAACAACTTCCAGGATGGGCTGCTGGCTTATATCCAGCCCGAGTCCATAGCCTGGTGCATAAACCGGATTATCAGCAATCCGAAAGAGATGAAACACCTGGCCCGGGCCGGTTGGACCAGGATAGAGAGCGAGTTCTCCTGGGATCACATAGCTGAGAGTACGGAAAAGGTCTATGAGCAGGCTATTGAGCAAAGCCACTGAGCAAAACCGTTGAGCAAGGGTCGCCATGGGTCGTGGTTTGCTTGCCAATTTTGCTGAAAACCTTATCCCACCTCTTTTTCCTCATTCAGACCGAAAGGTTCATGAAGGGCGAGCACAAGGGGCTCTTGGCGCCTCGATAGCTTAGCCCGGTATAGCGCGTCCTTGGTAAGGACGAGGTCGCGGGTTCGAATCCCGTCCGAGGCTTAAAATCTCATTTTTTTAAAAACCTGTCCTAGGAACTCAGAAAGTTATTTGATGTTTGCGGTCCAGCATATATGCAAGGTGAATATCATGGCAGGTCAGGTTGAATTGGAGGTCAACGGTCCGGAGCAGATGGAATATCAAGGAATAGGAATTAGATTAGTATCGCTGGTGATAGACAGCATAATTTTTGGCCTTATATTTGGTGCTCTGGGAAATATTTTGGGAGCTGGAGGTATGCAGGGGGATATGTTTCCCTGGTATTGGGGGGTGCTTTACTTTGCGATATACATAGCATACTTCACCCTACTGGAGGGATCGAAAGGCCAGACCGTGGGCAAGATGATCACCAAAATAAAGGTGGTCAGAGAGGATGGCAGCCCCATAGACATGAGCCAGGCGTTCACAAGAAACATCCTGCGCATAATTGATGGCCTATTTGCCTACCTCATTGGCGCAATATTGATCTGGCGATCCGATAAACAGCAGAGATTGGGCGATAGCGTGGCCAGAACGGTGGTGGTGAAGGCTAGATAGATCATCAATGGATCGCTAGATCAGCAGATCATTTAATGCATCAGAGACCGGCTCCGGGCAGGGCTGGATCTGCCTGCCCGGGAGCACCTGAGATGGATCTGGTTTGGCCTTCAACTATGCCAGGGATCTGAGGAGACCTCCTCAGTCTCCTCCTCCTGCTGGATGCGGCGGCGAAGTAGTCTTTTAGCAAGCCAAGTGAAGGCCATCAGGCTGATGAACAATTTTAATAGACCTTTGATCATGATTTATATCACCTGATACTAGTATTGGCTTTTGAACCTATAAAAATACTGGTATTCGTTCAGTCGCTAATAAGCATAAATGAGATGATCCAGAGGCATATCTTGGATTTTGCGGAAATATCAGAGTAGCGGAATGCCCGAGCGCCATAATCTCAGCAACTGATGGATCATGGCGCATCAGTAATGGGCCTAGGAGAAGTCCAATACCTTTTCCGAGATTACTCCTGGAGAGTTTACGATGGGCTCAACCCCGCCAAGATCATTCAAATTCTCCCGATAGAGCTCATTTGAGGGATCGAGCTGGATCGCCCTCTGGAAGCAATCGAGTGCCTCCTCATTCCGTTCCAGTTTCCTCAGAACCACGCCCTTATCATTCCATGCCTCTGCGTTCTCGGGGTTGAATTCGACCGCCTTATCCAGGGAAGCGAGAGACTCATCGAATCTCTGGACTATCAGGAGGACATGGCCCTGACGGTACCAGGCTCGATCTAGGTCCCCATCCAGATCAATCGCCTTTCTGTAGGCTTCCAGTGACTCATTGTACCGTTCCATCTTCTCCAGAACCATTCCTTTGTTGTACCAGGCGTTAGCATTAAGGGCATCGATCTGCAGAGCCGCCCCCAGAGAAGCCAGTGCCTCTTCATCCTGGTTCAGTCCTCCTGAGAGGACGAGCGCGCGATCATTGTGGGCTTTTGCATTGGATTGGTCCAGAGAAATGATCCTGTCAAAGCTCTCCAGCGCCTCTTCGTATCTTTCCATCTTCAGCAGGAGATTGGCCCTGAAGCTCCAGGCCCAGGTGTCGCTCTGATTGATCTTCAGATATTGATCGATATCATCCAAGGCAAGTGGGTATGAGCCGTTATAATAATCGCTTTTCGTCTTGGCGATCCAGTGCTCAGCATCCTGGCCCATTGCAGCAGGGATGGCAAGCATCAAAATGGCAAGAAGAAAGGGAGCTATGAGCTTCATGCTTCCTAATGTATTCGAATAAGTGGATATAGGTTGCGGTCGATTTGGCTGTCATCGAGCAGACGGATCAATTCAGAGTTTTATAGTCATGATATAAAAATTGTTAGAGGGAAGGCCCGCCCTAGAGGGTGACCTTCTCCGCCTCATCCGGGGTATATCCCTCGTGGACTACCTTGCACAGCCTTCTTACAAGGAGAGTTGGATCCTCTGCCTGGAAGACATTGCGGCCGAAGGCCACCCCTGCTCCGCCCACCTGAACCGCATCGTAGACCATCTGCAATAGATCCCGTTCAGTGTCCATCTTCGGTCCGCCGGCGATGACCACAGGCACGCTGCAGCCTCTTACCACCTCCTGGAAGGTGTCGGGCGAGCCAGTGTAATTCGTCTTGACTATGTCCGCTCCCAGCTCCGAGCCTATGCGTGCGGCCAGCTTCACATGTTCTACATTATGCTCAGACTTCACCTTTGGCCCGCGTGGATACATCATGGCGATCAGGGGTATGCCCCATTGGTCGCAGCTTCGTGCCACCCTTCCCAGGTCATGGAGCATCTCCGCCTCATCGTCGGCGCCGACGTTAACGTGGATGCTCACGGCATCCGCTCCCACTCTTATGGCGTCCTCGACGTCCGTCACCAAAACCTTGTGATTTGGATCAGGACCTAGTGAGCTGGATGCAGAGAGATGAATGATCAATCCCACATCCCTTCCATATCCCCGGTGGCCATGCAATGGCAGGCCCATATGTCCCAGGACGGCGTTGGCCCCGCCTTCTGCCACTTTGTCTACCGTGGCCGGCATATCTATCAGTCCGGCAATGGGTCCTACAGATATTCCATGGTCCATGGGAATGATGATGGTCCTGTGCGTCTTGCGATCCAGGATGCGCTCCAGCCTGATCGCCTTTCCGATCTTGCTCATGAAGGTGGTGGATGTTTATTCTGAAATTAAAGATGGTGGTCGAATGAAGAAGAGGAGAATGAAATGACAGGAGTGGATGGAACGGGTCTCTGATGGGCAACGAGACCAGCAGAGCGCTTAAATATCTTCGAGTATTTCCATAGATGGGGATTAATATGAAGTGGTCGGTTGTCTTATTCTGCGTTATAATATGGAACGCGCTCTTTGGAGCTGCAGTGGGTGACGTCTACCCTCTGACGGTTGAGGGGGTGGGAACGGTGACCGTTCCTGCAGATATAGTCACTATCTCCGTCTCGGTTGAGAGCAGCAATGAAAATATTACTCAAGCCCAGTATGAGGTCGGAGAGGAGATGAACCGGGTGATATCCGCCTTGAAGAAAGCGGGGGTCAAGGACGAGGAGATCCTGCCCGGCCAGGGAAGCGGCATATCCAGCTTCCAGTCATCGAGCAAAGTCTGCAAGACGGTGAATAACACCACTGTATGCGAGAATGTCACAGAGAGCGCATCCACTCTGCAAAGGTCCACAGTCATCCGTCTCCAGGCCAAAGATGAGTCCGGGATCGATAAGGTGCTGGATGCCGCTCGATCGGCAGGGGCCAACGCCTATGTGGCGGGATACTACCTGAAGGACTCAAGCGACGCCCGGGCAGAAGCCCGCAAGAAAGCTCTGGCCGATGCCAGAAAGAATGCAGCTGCCATAGCCGCGGATGCTGGGGGAAGCCTGGGAAAGGCCATGGATATCTTCGCTTATCCCGATCTGGGAATAGACTATTCCTATGGCGGAGGCTCGGGCGAGGGCAGGATGATGGATGTCAACTCCAGGGTCATGGTGACCTATGAGTTTATCTTATAAGACACTTCAATGACATCGGTATAAAGGGGTTAGTCTATGAAAAAGATATGCAGTGTATTAATGGGGATGCTGCTATTGTCATTGGTCATACCTGCAATGGCGGCGGATAATGGAACAGATGTATCTAAGCTGAGAGTGGATGGCGAGGGCAAGGTGAAAGCTGCCCCGGATATGGCAACGATAGTTCTTGGGGTTGAGACCCGGAGCACAAGCGCAGCAGAAGCAGCTGAAGAGAATGCTATCCTGATGAACCAAACCATCAATGCCCTGCTCGATGCGGGCATCAATGAGAGCCAGATGCAGACCAGCAGGTTCAGCCTGACCACAATGCCTCAGGACGAGCCCCGGGGCGCTGATGCAACGCAAGAGCCTCCGACCTTCCTGGCCACGAACCAGGTAACAGTGAGGCTGGAGAATACTGCGGACGTGGGCCGGGTCTTGGATGCGGCGGTAAGCGCGGGCTCAAACAGCATCCAGGAAGTCAAGTTCGACCTCAAGGATCCAACCCCTCAGAATGATGAGGCCATGACTATTGCCATCAAGGATGCGCAAAGGAAGGCTCAGGTTGCCGCCAGCGCCGCCGGATTGGAGCTGGGAAAGATCCTGGAGATAACAGTAGGCTATGGATATGTCATGGAGGCTATCAGAAGCTATTCATATGCAATGGATGCTACCCCGATCCAGCCAGGAGAGATGGAAGTGACGGCCAGCGTGAATCTGGTTTATGAGATCTCTTGAGATGTCCTCAAGAGGCCTCATGCCTCTATTTTCTATCCACCAGATCCATATCGGCTAGATATACATCGGTTCAGGCGGCTTTGAGTCCTTTGCTGCTGATCCCTCGCCAAACAGCTCCTGGAATTTCCAGACCACGTAAAGCTCACACTTGAAGTTCTCTCTTATCGCTTCCATCAGCCTGTCCTTGGTCAGGCCGTCGTAGTAGATCTCCCGGGTGAAACGAATGCTCCGCATATCCTCTCCTGCAGGCTCGATCTCGAAGCTGGACTGGCGGAACAGGAGGTCGTAGCGTATCTGCCACATGAGCCTCTCTTTCTGCTGAGGCAAAAGATGCATGATGGCCTTTTGATGGACATCAGCCAGCATTATCCGGCTGAAGATCACAACCATATCCTCGTGGCCCTGGGGCTGAATGATGCTCAAATGCCTGCCTGACCGGGCAGGATATTCAGCAGCGATCTGATAGTATAGGCTCTCGCTGGGCACCTCTTCCTTGAATATGTCCTCCTGTACAAGCCAGGTCTTAATTCGATCCCGAACATCGGCTATTTCTGGGGCGACCATCACGAGCTATCAACTCCTATGATTCAAATATTTTAATAAAAACTAAAAAAAAGAATGTGTCTGGGTCTTGCTCTACTCCAGCACGCTATGCAGCGGGAAATGATGAATGCCCAGCTTCCCCTCGTAATTGGCTGCGGTTATCTTCAGAATGCCAGGCACTTGACAGGCAGCATGGATTCCCGCCCGCATGGCGTTCTCTATGGCCTCCCGGTCAACGCCATTGATCACTATCTCAAAGACGCAAGAGACATCCTCCGCCAGAACGCAGACACCATCCTCCCGGAGCGATGTGCAGAAGGCGGAGTTGGTGGAGGCCTTGAGGAACTTGTACTTTGAGCCCACCTTCGATCCGCTGGAGACGACACCTCCCGGGAAGGGGGTGATAGCGCCCTTGACCTTGCGAATGGAGTCTATCGCCGCCTCGGCTGCCATCAGGCCGGACATCTGATTCTGGCCCAGTATCAGGAAATTGCCTCCAGCGATTCCTTCGACCGCTCCAAAGCTGTTCTCGATGATGAAGTCGCCGGACATGAGAGGTATCTTCCAGATGTTTCGTCCAAACATCTCCTCTGTCTTCTGGTAGCCATCCCCGAAGAAGCTCAGCTTCTTGCCGGTATCAAACTGTTTTTCCGCATCATGCATGCCGCTAAAAGCAGCAGCAGTGGGCGCAGTGAGCACGCACTGGCCCAGCCTCATGAGCAATGAGTTCTCCAGGTTCTTGAAGCCCATGTTGCATAAGAGGATGTTCACACCAGGCCGGCCGTCGACGGTCTCTCTTCCATCCACGAGGCATTCTATGCCCGCCTCGGCAGGACATCCAATCACTGAGGTTCCAAATCCCGTGGCTTCCCTCGCCGCCTCCAGTGCCCACCTCTCTGTCACTGCTGTGATCTGCACCCTTGCCATCTTAATGGGAAAAGCTTCAGCAAAGGTATCATCAATTTGCACACCATTGATCTCCATAAACAACACCTCAAAGTTCACTTCCGGTGCCTTTCAATCCGGATTATATGCCGCGAGAATAAATCCCCCATTAGGCTCAGCAGAGCAAGCCAGGGCAGCAGCCGCGCAGACCGGCCTCTCAAAGGAGAGATCATAGGCTTTGCGGGCTATCCCGGCCACATCCCAGGCCGACATCGAGACATCCTCGAAATTGGTCTTCTCATATGTCGCCACCATTAAGGCCTGGTCCTCATCCAACCTGAACTGCTGCACCCGGAGCTCGTCCTTCCTGGCGATCCCCAGCCATGCCCTGTTCCCGCGCACAGCCCCAGCGATGCGGGGTGTGTCCAGCTCATCCCTCTCGTGGCCGTAAGCGAGCAGGCTCAAGGCCATGGCATCTCCCGGACTCTGCCCGTCCTCTATCCTCTCTGTGATCATATCGGTATGAGTGCCATTGGTGACCACTGCCACATCATCTGCCACCCGAATGCAGTTGTAGGAGATGTAAGGGTTCCGCGCCAGGTCCGCAGGATCCAAAGGCATAACTGTTATCGATTTATCATGGACCTCTGCCCTCCGGTTGGGAAAAGAGCGGGAGGAGACTCTGTAGGCGACAAAGCTCCTTCCCTGGGCACGGCCTGCGACCACGATCCGGCCTACATACATCTTCAATCAACCAGGTTATACCTGGCGATGTTTCCATCTGCCAGTGCTTTGATATGCTTCAACATATCCGCGCCATTGGGCTTCTTGAAGAGATGCTTGTAGCGGCCCTGCAGGCGGAGATACTCCTCGACAGGTTTGGGTCGGCGGATCTTCTTCACCCCCACCAGCTTTCCATCGACATACTCCGTGAGGGGCCACAGGCCAGTCTCCACTGCGAGACGAGCTAGCTCAATCATGGTTCCAGCATCGAATGTCCAGCCAGTGATGCAGGGAGCGTTGACCTGGATATAGGATGGTCCATTGGCCTTTAGAGCCTCCTTGACCTTCCTTCTCAGGTCCACCGGATAGGCCACTGAGGCGGTAGCCACATAGGGCACACCATGAGCCAGGGCGATGGCCGGCATATCCTTCTTGGGCCGGGGATTACCCATCGATTCTGATCCTGATGGGGTGGTGGTGGTGTGAACGCAGAAGGGCGTGGAGCCGCTGCGCTGCACTCCGGTGTTCATATAAGCCTCGTTGTCATAGCAGACATAAAGCACCTTATGGCCGCGCTCGAACATGCCGGAGTTCGAGCCCATACCGATATCGAATGTGCTCCCGTCTCCTCCTATCACCACAACATTGGTATCCCGGCCCCGGCGCTTGAGCATGACCTCCACGCCAGAGGCCACTGCAGCTGGGTTTTCGAACAGGGAGTGAATCCAGGGAACGCACCAGGCGCTCTCCGGGAAGGGGGTGGTGACAACCTCCAGGCAGCCGGTGGGCGAGACCACAATGGTATTCGGCCCGGCCGCATCCAAGACCAGCCTGATGGTGGTGGGCATGGCGCATCCCGCACAGGCCCGGTGGCCCGGTGCCAGCAAAGATCTTTCCATTTTTAGAAGCCTCCTAAAGAATCTCCTTTCTCAGATCCAGGAACTCGAACTCGCACTCGATTCCCTTCTCGGCGGCAAGGGCTTTCTCTACTATCTTTCTTATGTCCTTGAGAGTGATGTCCCGACCTCCCAGACCGGCGGCAAAGCCGATAATAGGCGTTCTGATCTGGGTGTTATAGAATGCTGCCTTGAGATCCGTCAGCAGACCAGCCTCGCTTCCTATGGCGACATCCTTCTCCAACACCGCGATCACCTTGGCGCCGGACAGGGCCTTGCGCAGGGCTGCAACCGGGAAAGGCCGATAGCATCTGATCTTGATCAGGCCCACCTTGAGGCCCTCTGCCCTCAATTCATCGATGGCATCCTTGACGGTGCCGATGACTGAGCCCAAAGTGACTAAAACCACCTCTGCATCATCGGCGTAATAGCTGTCTATGAGCCCACCGTAATATCGGCCAAAGGCCTTCTCGAAGTCCCTGGCCACCTGCTCTATCTTTTCCAGCGCCTTTTGATGGGCCTCGAACTGCTGATAGCGGAACTCCGTATAGGTGGATGGATCGGCGAAGGCTCCAAAGGTAAGGGGATTGTTCGGGTCCAGGATGTTTGCCGGCTTGAAATCAGGCAGAAATTCCCTTGCCTTCTCTTTGTCCAGGAGCTCCACCGGCTCGTAGACATGGGTGAGGATGAACCCGTCCATGCAGACCATGATCGGAGTCCTGATCTCCGGATCTTCGGCGATCTTATAGGCCTGAAGGGTGGCATCCACTGCTTCCTGCACATTCTCCACATAGATCTGCAGCCATCCCACGTCGCGAGCGCCAATGGAATCCTGCTGGTCGTTCCAGATGTTCAGGGGAGCCCCAATGGCGCGGTTGGCCACGGTCATCACAATGGGAAGCCTCATGCCTGAGACGTTGTAGAGGACCTCGTACATCAGAGCCAATCCCTGGCTGGTGGTCGAGGAGTAGCCTCTGCCGCCGCATGCGGTGGAGCCGACCAGGAGGGAGAGCGCCGAGAACTCGGAGTCAACCGTCAGGAATGCGCTGTCCAGCTCGCCATCAGCCACCAACTGGGAGAGGTTTTCCACAATATGGGTCTGAGGGGTAATGGGATAGGCGGAGATCACATCCGGCCGGCAACACATGACCGCATGGGCCACTGCATAGGAGCCCTCAACCACTCTCATATTTGCAGTATTCTGGGGCATACTGCTATCGCTTCCTTTGCTCATCACTTATCCTCCAAGACCATGGTAATCGCCATGCGTGGGCATTCATTGGCACACACGCTGCAGCCTTTGCAGTAATCCAGGTCAGGGACAAACTGCCCATCCACCTGGTGGATGCAGCCCTCTGGACAGTAGATCGCACAGAGGCTGCATTTTATACATGCCTTATGATCGACAACGGGCACAAAAGTCCGCCAGGCACCGGTCTTCGTTATTCTGGTGCTGCACGGATCTACCAGTTTACCAGCCTTAATTTCCATCAAGAAACCCTCTCGTAGGCTGTTTTAATGGCCAGCAGGTTTTTCTTCCCCAATTCTCCCCGGAAACGCTCGGATATGGCTTTGTTCAGGCTCTCCAGCCCCACCTCTCCGCTGGCACCGCAGAATGCGCCCAGCATTGTGGTGTTCACAATGGGCCTTCCCAAAACCTCCATGGCGATCTTGGTGGCATCGATGGTGATGACCTCGGCCTTTGTGTCAAGCTTGAGCTGCTCACCTGAACGGTCGGTGTTGATTATTATCTTGCCGTCCGGTTTGAGTCCACTGGCCACATCGACCACGTCCAAAAGGGTCACGTCCTGGACGATGACATAGTCTGGTTCGTATATCTGGCTCCTCACTCGGATGGGTTTATCGGCTATTCGGGCAAAGGCCATAACCGGCGCACCCCTCCGTTCTACTCCAAAGGCAGGAAATGCCTGAGAGAACCTCTTATCCTCAAAGGCGGCAACGGCTATTATCTCAGCTGCCGTGACCGATCCCTGACCTCCACGGCCGTGTAATCGTATCTCTTTCAAGGGCTGACCTCCTGTATCTTGCGCACTGATCTCCTCAACTGCTGCGAAAGAGAGATGAGCAAATATATCTCTTTCGGAGCCATATCTATGGCGCCACCTAAGAGGATCTCACTATTGTTCCGCAGATGGCGATGAATAACAATATGGAAAACAACGCTCCGAGCAGCCTCTCAAAAATGAAAGCCCATTTTGTCCAGAATCTGGATCTTCCTTGTATTAGAGGCAGGAGAGGGGGATCGATAAATAACCGAGTACCGGACAGGAAGACTGTGAAGCTGAAGCCCAGGATATCTAAGATATCATTATCAATCCACTCTTCGCCCCCCGGCAGAACGGATGGCGTCATATCGTTGGGACCGCCAAGCCCCTGTCTCCACCAGAATAAGGCATAGACCAGAACAATGGCGATCGAGAAGAGAAGCGCATTGAACGGCTTTGTGCCATATCCATAAAACCATTCCAGCGGATAGTCTATGAGCTTCCTGAGCCATTCTTCTCCCGCATTTGCCGCGGGCCAAGGCTCTGCTCTATGCTCCTTCCGGTACTGGAAGTAGCAGCTATCATGATCCTCGAAATAGCCCAGGCCGTTAAAGTTCTTCATCAAAGACATATAAGCAGCATCGTCATAGACAAGGTGCCCTGCAATGTCATGCCATCTGACAAAGAGCTCATCATATCTCGTCCTTGTCAGCGAGAGCTTGCGATGAAAGGTGGCATTCTCGAAGATCAAATCTTCCTTAAACAGACTGCCATTGAAACTGGCATCTTTATTGAACACCACATCGCTAAAGTAGGTATCTCTATAAAATCGATCATTAATGAATCCGGCATCGCCGTTGAATTTCGAGCCCCAAAAGTAGGCAGATCCGTTGAATTCCGAGAGCATGAAGCTCGCAGGGCCGTTGAACTCAGAGAAAATGAAGTTCGCATTATCTTTGAATTCTGAGTCTCCGAAGTAGGCATGGCCATTGAATTTTGAGCGCATGAAGTTGGCATCTTTATGGAATTCCGAGTGCCCGAAGTGGACATCTCCATTAAAGATGGTTGAGGCAAAATCTACTGAATCCCGAAAGACTGCCTGATCAAAATAGACTGGCGGCTCAATCGTCATTCCCTTGAGGCTCAAATCACCTTCAATAGTGCAATTTTTAAATTCCGCTGGCTTGCCAGACTTGATGACCTCTAAAACATCTTCCGCCGGAATGATTCTATCATCAGGGATCCCTGCCGATAATCCGATTATAAAAAAAAGAAAAGCCAGGACCAAACCATGAATTCGACTCAGAAGCTCTGCCTCCTGGGAGAAAATGGACAGTTTAGCTAGATAAATTTTAGGCTCCACATAATTCAGCGAAGAGCCAAATTTTATCTGAATGGATGGTCGAATCGGTTTGTTCTACCACAAAATCGGGATAAAAGAAAAAACGTGAGGCCTCAGGCCTCGTCCTCGGGGTACTGGGAGACCATGTTGCCCTCGGGATCCAACAGGACGGCCAGATCGCCGCTGTTGTTCCAGATGGATGTGCTCCGGTCCCAAAAGAGGTTCTCTGTATCGTCGTCTCCCTCGCCCGTGTGCACGACAACTTTAGCCCCGGCAGCAAGGGCGAAGTCGGGGAAGGTATAGGTGTGGTTCTGCGCATCGGCTAGAGTCCATCCGGCCATGTTCACGTCTGAAGAGCCTTTGTTGGTGATCTCTACCCACTCATCATCCAGGTTCTCCTTCTCCGGACTGGTGGCCACGAAGTTGGCGGAGGTTATGGCGATCTGGAGATCTGTCGTGCTGGCGTTCTCCTCTTCGGCAAGGGCTGTGCCGAGGAATGTGATGGCAAGAAAGATGCCAAAAATCCCTGCAAGTAGTTGTTTTTTCATTTTTTATTCTCCTTAATGTCAATTCCCTGATTTAAGGTGTGGATCAGAATTCTCTTAAGTTATATAAATTTTTCTACAGTAATACAGCATAATAATTAGGCTTTGCCCAGTTATATTGCACTACCTCAAACCATGGCTGTTTAAGCGCCTGAGCGTTCTGGATTTTGATATTGAGAGGCGATAGCATGCATCTGTGCTGTCAATCCGCCAGCGCCTGCGAGCTCATCATACTGCCAGACATCGAGATGGAGACCGGAGACGAAAAGTGGATATCTCTCCAGGCAGAGAGGATTTTTGTGACAGAATCACCGGCTGTCTGGCCATAGCTGCATCCCTTCTCCTTCCAGGGGACTCATTCATATGCCTTATGTGCCGGCCCCCCTCATCCTTTCATACTCCGCCAAGACCCCCCCAGTCTCCCCCAAGGCCACTACCTGGCCGCGGTTCATGAGCATGCAGCGACTGCATAGCGAACGCACCGTGGCCAAAGAGTGAGAGACCAGGAGGATGGTCTTGCCCGCTTTGCGAATCTCATCTATCTTATCGCTGCATTTCTTCTGGAAGGACTCATCCCCCACCGATAAGACCTCATCCACCAGAATGACATCCGGATTGGTCTGGATGGCAGTGGCAAAGGCCAGCCGCACATACATCCCCGAGGAGAAGTTGCGCAGCTTCATGTTCTCGAAGCGTTGCAGCTCAGAGAACTCCATTATCTCATCGTATCTCTGGTCTACCTCCTTATGGGTCAGGCCCATTATCGCCCCGTATAGGTAGACGTTATCCCGGGCGGAGAGCTCCGGCTGAAAGCCGACTCCCAATTCCAGAAAAGGCGCGATTTTTCCGTTTATCTCCACTCTGCCGCTATCCGGATAGAGAACTCCCGCCAGAACCTTAAGCAGAGTGCTCTTGCCGCAGCCGTTGGGCCCGATCACCCCAAAGGTCTCGCCATGTTTTACAGCGAAGCTGACATCCTGCAGGGCCATGAACTCATCATAAGAGCTGGTGCCTCTCCCCACCAGCCCGGCCAGGTGCTCGAAGACGGTGAGCTTCTTCTCTTTCGGTATTCTAAAATTCTTGGAGATGCCCTCCACCACTATTGCATTGCCGTTAGTCCCCCGGCCTATGCCGCCCTTCACCAGGTTCAACTTATCCAGGCCCTTATTGATCTCGGCGAGAGGCAGAGACATATTCAGATCTCCTCCGCAAACCTACGCTCCAGCTTCTTGAAGACTAAAGTGCCAACAACCATGATGAACAGACCAGCTGCAATTGTTACGGCCACATCCTGCGGTGCAGGCAGTTGATGGTAGAGCAGCACATCCCTATACATCTGTATCAATGCGGTCATGGGATTGAGCATATAATAGTCCAGATACTTCGGCGGCACAGTGCTGAGGGGATAGACTATCGGCGAGAGGAAAAATCCGATCTGAATGAGCACATCCCATATCTGGTTAAGATCACGGTAATAGACATAAAGAGCTGCCAGGATTAAGCTTATTCCATATACGATAAGGAAATAAATCATATGTATAAAAGGGAAGAGCAGGATATAAGGCGAGATTCCCGCGCCAAGGATAATGAGCAGGGGCACAAGCACCAGGAACTCCAGAATTGAGCTTATCAGGTTGGACAGAACCACGCTCGTCACCAGAACCTGGCGTGGGATATAGATCTTGTTCACCAGGCTGGGTTTGCCCACGATAGCCCCCATGGCAGCTGAGCTTCCTATGGCCATGAATCGCCAGCTTACGATGCCGATCAGCAGGTAAAGAGCGAAATTGTCCTGATTAGCATTGAACACATTACTGAAGACCAGATAGAGGACCAGCATCATAAGAAGCGGATTCAAGAGCGACCAGGCAAAGCCCAAAACGGAGCTCTGGTATTTTACCTTAAGGTCGCTGATGGTGAGAATCTTGATCAGCTCCCTATATTCAAAGATCCACATCTTAATACCTCTTTATCCTAATGCCCCTTCATCCTGCCCCAGATCTCAACGAACCTGTTTATCTGGGAATAATCTGCCCGGCGCACGACATCCTTTCGCTTTTCCATCATCTTTACGACGCCCTTCAGAGCATCGAGCTTCGATTTAAGGATGACCCCTCCCTGGCCGCGCAGAGCATAGTAGGGGATAACTGCCAAATTTCTGGCCACTATAAAAGGCAGAGAGGTGATCAGAAGCCTGAACGGAAAATCCTTGATCGGATACCATACAATATTCCTGTTGCCATAATAGACGGCCAGATCCGATCCCACTCCGGCAGTTCCTCCATGGTGGTGAATTACCCTGGCACCAGGCACATATAAGCACTTCCAGCCGGCCAGACGGGCCCGAAAGGCCAGATCCACATCCTCCAGGTATAGAAAGAAATCCTCATCGAAAAGACCGATCTCATCCAGCATCTCCCTTCTGTAGAGCGCCGCTCCCGCACAGGCTCCAAATACCTCTTCCACGAATTCATACTGCCCTCGATCCGGCTCGAACATCCCCCGGTCCCAGGCAGCTCCGCTCCTGGAGATGCATATCCCGGCAGAGTTGATGCGCCCATCGGGAAACAGCATCTTTGCAGCACAGACTCCGACCTCGGGATCGGCCATGGGCTTGATCAGCTCCTCTATGAATCGGCTGTCCGCCCTGGAATCGTTGTTCAGGGTGATGATGAATTCCCCTTTCGCTGCCCTTATTCCGACATTGGTTCCACCGGCAAACCCCAGGTTCTCTTCGTTTTTGGCCAGCCTGACCCAGGGATAATTTTCCTCAATATACTCAGGACTGCCGTCCCTCGATCCATTATCCACCACTATCACTTCAAAATCCGAATAGGTCTGGGAGGCGAGGGAGGAGAGGCAGCTATTCAGGAATCCTTTGCCATTATAATTCAGCACGATTACGCTAATCAATTCCATCTCTAGAGCAATTCCCGGTATACCCTTTCAATCTGCTCTGCAGCTCTTCGCCAGCTATACTTTCCAATTGCGAGCTTCCTGCCTTCGGCTCCCATCCTTCCTGCCAGGTCATCATCCTTCAGGATGGCGAGCATGGACGATGCCAGAGCCTCTTTATCATTGCATCTCGCCACCATTCCTGCCCCACATTCATTAATGTCTCCAGCCATGCCCATGATCTCAGTGACAACCACCGGCCTTTCACAGGCCATTGCCTCCAGGGGAACGATCCCAAAACCCTCCCTCCTGGGATCGGTGGAGGGGAGGGCAAAAAGCTTGCATCCATTGTAGTACTCGATGAGCTTCT